>JBNMOX010000138.1:0-5145 GCA_051275835.1 Patiriisocius sp. | reverse complement strand
TGAAATTCCCTTTTTACCCTCAATTAAAGAAGTATAGTTTTCTTCTACATTGTTTCCAATAGCAGAAAGAATACCCATTCCAGTAATAGCAATTCCCTTACTCATATTATCTCTTTGACTCTATAAAAGCAGCCAATGTATTTACAGATTCAAAAATAGCCTTCCCATCTTTTGGATCTGTTAATTTAATACCATAATCTTTATCAAGCATTACAATAAGTTCTAATGCATCTATAGAGTCTAAACCTAGGCCATCTCCAAATAATTGCTCATCATTTGCAATTTCTGAAACAGTTACATCTTCAAGATTTAATTGCTCGATAATCTTCCCTTTTAATTCTTCTTTTAATTCACTCATAATGATGTGTATAATCTATTTATCTCTTTTGTAGTATGCGTAATCTCTGTTTGTTCTGGGCGCACTAAATACATAAAAGCCTCATAGTCCTGTGCATCTACATCTACCCAACCACAGAGCACTCTATGTGCTTTATTTGAATCCATTAACACCCTTGCATAATCAAATAAATGCGCTGCGCTAAAAGTATCAAAGATAAAAAAACTATTTTCAGAAAATAGCTTATGCTTAATACTAATCTCGCCGATACAAATGTTTGGTAATGTGTAAACAAATACTGCTGGACTTGGATAAAAATTATCTTGATCTGAAATAGATTCTTGGTGCTTTCTGTCTGTATCCAAACTAGATGCTTTGTTTGATAATATCACCGCAATGTTATTATCTTCGGTGTCTAAATTCGCTTCACGAAATAGTATTTCAGTAGTAAGCATGGCCAACTTACTAAGGGTATCCATTTTAAAAAACTTACTATAGTTTAAGTCAATAGCTCTGTAAGCCTCCTTAAAGACTTCGGAAGTATCATCTTTTGAGGATCTAAACACCTCAGTACCATTTAATGAAAGTATCCCCGCTTTAAAATGGGCATAATTTTGTATGTATTTTTGTTGGGCCTGCACTAATTTGCTTTTTTACACACTAGCATAGTATGATATTCTCCTAGAGTTATGTCCTCATCTATATGCATCCCCGCTTTTTTGATACGTTCTATTAAAACCTTAGATGGGTACATTTTACTATTCCCGTTTGCCATTACTGTAAAGTAAATAGAAGTGGCTTCTAAAATAAATTTTGCATTATCAAATTTTTGCCTATCTGTATAGGTTTCTATAATAATAAGGCGCGTTTTATCATTCATAGCAGCTGAAGCAGTATTTAAAATAGTGCTTATTTCCTCTTCAGAAAAACAGTCAAGAAATTGACACATCCAAATAATATCTGCTCCTTTGGGCAGTGATTTTTCTTTACGAGAAAGCCAATCTATTTCTTGTCCTGTTACTCTATTTTCAAAACCAGCCTCAGAAGTTGCTTTTAATGCTTTTTTTAATTGCCCTGGTAAATCTACTAGTGTCATTTCAATAGCCGGATCTTGTTTCAAACATTGTAAGGCAAACTTACCAGTATTTGCACCAACGTCAGTAACTTTTTTGGGAGCATATTTAAATAATTTGTGAAGCGCTTCATCAAAAATATCATCGCTGTAATGATGATCAAACTCAAACCAAGATTTTTGAACATGAGCGGGTAGTTTAGACAAGCCTTCATAAATAGTAGACCAAGAACCTAGTTCTTTTAATCCTGCAGGCCTACCCTCTTTTATTGCTTCAGGCAAATGAGATAAGCCTTTATAACACACATCATTCGTGAAATTGATATTTACATTTACGGTCTCATTATAGGTTAAAAAGTATCCCGTTTTGGTTAACTTAAACTTACTTTGTTCATCCTGAATTACGATATTAGAACTTTCTGCTATTTCTAATAATACACCGATTCCATATTCTGATAAAGAAAGTTTTTCTGCGATATCAGTAATAGTAACACCTCCTTTTTTCCTGTTTGCAAAAATAAAATCAAAAATTCCTAAATCACGTAAAGTAACGGTTGCTTGAAAAACGAAAGGAGCAAATGCTATTTTTTGAGCTTCCTGAACTGCATCTACTGCGTGTTGAGTTTCTTTTTGCATAATTTAATTATTAGTTGGTTTTTTTAAATAACACAGCTGTATTACATCCCCCAAATCCAGAGGCTGTTTTTAAAAAGGTATTCATTTTTTTGGTTGTAGTATATTTAATGATATTCATGGGCTGAGACACTCCTAGTGTTTCAAACCCTAAAGACACAAAGAGCATATTACGATGTAAAGAATGCATGCCCACAATAGTTTCTAGCAATCCAGAGGCACCTAGGGTGTGTCCAAAATAACCTTTTAAACTATGCGCTGGAGTTTTATTTAAATCTAATCTACCAAAAGCTATAGATTCCATTTCATCATTAAAACTTGTTGCTGTGCCATGCGCGGAAATATAATCTATATCTTCACTAGAAATACCTGCTTCATTCATAGCATTGTTAATACTTCTATATAACCCTTCCCCAGTTCTAGAGGGTCCCGAAATATGATTAGCATCATTACAAGAGCTATCTCCAATAATTTCTACTGCTTCTATTGCTAAGTTATTTAACTTATTTGTAACCAAAACACTGGCGGCTACTTCTCCAATGTTAATACCAGATCTATTAATATCATAAGGTCTACAAGGTTCTTGACTTAAGGCCTGAAAAGAGTTAAAGCCACTAAGGATAAATTTAGTCACTAAATCACCGCTGGTGATGATAACGTTGTCAAATCTCCCCGCCTGAACATAACGTTTTGCTACAGCTACAGCTAGCACCCCAGAAACACAAGCGTTAGACACCACAATAGGTCTTGTTTTAAAACCAAAATGTTTTTGTAATATGCTTCCTAAACTAGATAAGTAACTTCTGCTTTCCGGAAAGCTAGACTCCGTTTCTAAAACATCAATATTCCCTTTTGTTGTAGAAATAATGAGTCCTGTTTTCTCGGTTAGTGAAATACCACTTTTCAAAAGCACATCTTGCACAGACAAAACCATCATTTTCTCGAGCTTAGTGTGCGATAACGTTGTTTGTATTTCGGAGAAAGCAGAATTTAGTTTTATTTCATCAATTAAAGAGGCATAAAAAGGATGCGGAAATACCGCTGGATCATCTATCATAGACAAACCACTTTGCTCTTCTTGAATAGCATCTACCACAGTGGAACTTGTAAAGCCCAAGGAAGAAATTATGTTGTTATATGAAACATAGGTTTTAGTCATCCAATAATCCTACTTTTTGTTTCCATTTCATAATAAAATCTGGAATAGTTAACGACAATTCGCCTTTTAGTTTCACAAAAACTTGTACTGTTTCTCCCGAACAAGCCAATTTGCCTTCAGGATTAAATATCTTATACCTAAATATCACTTTTGCTGCGTCACTATCTACATACATCGTTTCTACTGTAGCTACATCTCCATAGTATAAGGGTAATTTGTGCTCACTACTAGATTTAATAATCGGTGTAGAAAATCCCTGTTCTGCTTGATCTAAGTAAGCAATACCATGATGTCTTCCAAATGCCTCACGACCATCTTCAAAATACTGAATATAGTTTCCATGCCAAACAATTCCTAGAGGATCTGTCTCTACAAAACGCACTCGAATTTCACTGGTAT
Organism: Patiriisocius sp.; assembly: GCA_051275835.1. Lineage (GTDB taxonomy): Bacteria > Bacteroidota > Bacteroidia > Flavobacteriales > Flavobacteriaceae > Patiriisocius. Next base: position 1,545 of record JBNMOX010000138.1, on the reverse strand, counting down.
GCGTTATTGTTTTTTCTTTAAACGGCTTGTTTTTTTTCATTGTAAAGTATGGCGATTAATGTAGTTAGGAGGAAGAACAAACATAATAAAGAGATTTCAGGAATTATATTAATGAAGGAAGCATTTCTTAAAAAAACATCATAGAAACCATTAAGACCCCAATTCATGGGCGATATATGGGAAAGAGTTTGCATAAACTTTGGCATAATAAACACAGGGACCCAAACACCTCCAATGGCTGCAAGAATTACCACAAATGTAGCTCCAAAAGGCGCAGCTTGTTCTTGAGTTTTGGCTACAGTTCCTAATAAAAGTCCGAGACCAATAGCTGCTAATCCTGAAAAGAATGCCATCACAAAAAGCATGGATATCCTTCCAGACACATCTAAAGAAGGCAAATCTAATAAAGGGAAAACAAACACCCCAACCAAAACCATTAATGCAAATTGAATTAAACACACTGCTAAATAAACAAGGGTCTTACCTCCTAATACTGTTGCATAAGAAACTGGCTGAGTTCTTAACCTAATGAAGGTGCCTTGATGCTTTTCTTTTACCATATTAATAGATAAGGGTACAATAATAAAAAAGATAGCAAATAAGGCCCATGCTGGCACATTATGCTGAGCACTATTGGGTATCATTTCTTTTTCATCTTGAACAGGAACAACTTCCTTATAACGAATAAAGGGCTCTGAATCAAAAGTAGTTTCTTCTTCTCCTATCTCATTTTGAAATGCTTTATAAATGGATTGGATTTCTATCATAGAAATCAATTTATCGACACCGGTTTTTACTTGATTTTTAAAAGACCCTTGTGTTGCAGGATCAAAATACAAGGTAACTTCTCTTGTCTTTACGGCTTGTTTTGGAGCTTTTAGGGTGTCTTCTTCCAATCCAAAAGAAGCCAGCATTCCTGCTACATTTTCTTGCACTTTTGTATTCAGATCTTCAGAGAGTCTTTCTGGAATAACAATTGCCAATTGGTAATCTCCTTGAAAAACAAGTTTTTTCGCATTTTCTTCTGAACTACTAGTAATAATATCAAAGCTTTCTGAAGAAGCCAAACCTTCAGCAATGGATTGAGAAACGCTGCCCTTGTCTAAATCCACCAATAAAATAGGAATCTTGATACTATTCACAGCTTTAAAGCTACTATCCTGAATAAGTGTAATGGTGATCAATAAGGCTAATGGCATTAAAAATAATATCAATATTCCACCAAGATCGCGAGAAAGCAATCGAAACTCTTTGTGCACAGAAGCCCATAGTTTATGTATCATCTCTAAGAGCTTTACCTGTTAATGATAAAAATACATCTTCCAAATTACGAGCATTCTCTTGAGACGCTATCAAGGTTTTTGGTGTGCCTTTAGCTACTATTACGCCACGATCTATAATAGCCACTCTAGTGCAAAAATGCTCTGCTTCATTAAGGTGATGTGATGTATATATAATGGTAGTTCCTTGGGCATTTAATTTTTGCAGATGTTCAATAATTACATTTTTAGATTGCACATCAACACCTACAGTTGGCTCATCTAG
>JBNMOX010000137.1:0-5185 GCA_051275835.1 Patiriisocius sp. | reverse complement strand
TCCATATAGCCCAACGTTTTGCGATTTCTGGTCGTCTGTCTACAGTGGTAAGTTTTCCTTCTGTCTGTTCTTCAATAATAGTTAGTGTTTCGGAAATTTCTCCCCAAAGTGCGGCATCAACCTTATGAAACTTACTTAAAGCCGTTGGGTCGAAATCCACTTGTATGATTGGCTTTTTGGGCGTGATTCCTGTATGATTTGAGAACGATGCTCCAAATACAATTAATAAATCACTTTCGTTCATAAACCAAGAGGCGATAGGTGTTCCGCTTCTTCCTAATACCCCGCAACCTAAATCGTGGTGATCGGAAATCTGTCCTTTTGCTTTAAAGGTCGTAATTACGGGACAGTTTAATTTTTCAGCAAAACGGGTAATAGCTTTCATCTGAAAACGAGCCCCGTGACCTACAATTATTGCAGGCATTTTAGAACTTTTCAGCATATCAACTGCTTTCGCAACCATTTGTCTTGGTGGCGAAATATTCAAGGGGGTAATTCTATTTTCTGGCGTTTGCGCTTTTTCTCCTACTGGTTTTGGCATAAAAGCCACTTCATCGGGGAAGGTTATATGTGATACATCTCTATTTAATAAAGCACTTTTTATCGCTAAGCTCATTAACTCGCTATGTTTCGAGTTTTGCTGTACACTATGATTAAAGTTGGCAACTGTTTGAAAAGCACCTACTAAATTTACTTCTTGAAACGCGCCGGTACCCATTACCTGTGTATTGACCTGCCCAGATATCGCTAAAAGCGGTGAACGGTCTACTTTAGCATCCCACATACCTGTAAACATATTTGTAGAGCCTGGCCCGGCAATACCAAAACAAACTGCTGGTTTTCCTGTTAGTTTTCCATATGCTGAAGCTGCAAAAGCTGCAGCACCTTCATGACGAATACCAAAAAACTGAAATTTCCCTAGTTCTTCTTGACGCATCATTGCGTTCGCAACTCCTAAATTTGAATGGCCAACCATCCCAAAGCCAGTATTAACGCCCCAATTTACCATGGTTTCTATCATCACATCAGATATAGTATCTTGATGAGCATCCTCTTCATTTATAGCTACAAAAATTTCACTACCTTCTTCTTTAACTTCAAAAGTTTGTAATCCATCATCGAACCCTCCTGGCGACATTCCTGTGCAAGGATCGTAATCCCAACCGTGCCATGGGCAGCGTAACATACCATTTTCAATAGAACCTTCTCCTAAAGGGCCTCCTTGATGCGGGCAGCTATTATCTAGGGCAGAAAATTTACCGTTATAATGTGTTAAACAAACTCCTTGATGACCGGCAGTAACTGTTTGTACACGTCCTTCTGGTAATGTTTTTTTATCCTTTAGTACACTGTACCATTTTTTGGTTATTGCCATTTTTTTGTTTTTTTGTTTGATTGTATTTTTGCTTCTCGGTACAATCCCGATTTCATCGGGATCACTCGAAGTGACAATCTGTTTTTTTTTGCTTCTCGATACAATCCCGATTTTATCGGGATCACTCGAAGTGACAATATGTTCATCCTATTTACTCTTGTCAGGTCGAGTGAAATTCTTTTTTCAAGAATTTTGTATCGAGACCTCATGCGTTAAGGATTGCAGCGGCATCCTTTTGCTTTTTCGCAAAAGATATAGTGAAAAGCCTGACCCCATGGGTAACGCCCAAATTATTATTTTTCTACCCAATACCTGCGTAGTTTATTCCTGTTAACTTATGGATATCTCTATCGAAAGTTGATAGATCGTTATGATTGAATTTGGTAACATCATCATAGCCACAAGATCTTGCCACTACCTTTATTAAATCGTTTGTGGCATTAAAAAAGTTGTATAATTGCTTAGCTGAAGCGTCTATAATTAATCTACTTCGCAATGATTCTTTTTGAGTTGCAATTCCGACAGGGCAATTGTTTGAACCACAGGCTCGCATTCCTAAGCAACCGATAGCTTGTAATGCCGAATTAGAAACAGCAATAGCATCTGCTCCTAGCATCAATGCTTTTGCAAAATCCTCGGCTACACGTAACCCTCCGGTTATAACTAAGGTTACACCTGAAGCACCAACCTTGTCCATATATTTTCGTGCTCTCGCCAACGCTGGGATTGTAGGTACATTAATATGATCTCTTAGAATGGTAGGAGCAGAGCCTGTTCCGCCGCCACGACCGTCAAGAATGATATAGTCTACACCAACGTCTAAAGCAAACTGAATGTCCTTTTCAATATGACTTGCAGCAATTTTGAATCCGATAGGAATTCCTCCAGTGCGGTCACGAACCTTTTCAGCAAAATCTTTAAAATCCTGAACACTGTGAAAATTAGGGTTTGCCGCTGGGGAGATAGCTGTTTCACCTTCTTTTAAACCTCTTACTTCGGCAATCTCCTTACTTACCTTACTCCCAGGTAAATGACCTCCAGTTCCTGTCTTAGCGCCTTGTCCTGCCTTAAAATGAAATGCTTGCACATTATCTAATTTATCCCAAGAAAACCCAAACTGAGCCGAAGCAAGTTCATAAAAATATTTTGAGTTACTTTCTTGTTCTTCGGGTAACATTCCGCCTTCTCCTGAACAAATACCTGTTCCTGCCAATTCTGCGCCTTTACTCAAGGCTATTTTTGCTTCTCTAGATAAGGCTCCAAAACTCATATCACTTACAAAAAGTGGCATGTCTAATGCTAAAGGCTTTTTCGCATTTGGGCCAATAACCACTTTACTTGCTACATCTTCATGATCTAATAATGGTCTTGAAGCTAACTGAGCAGGTAAAAATTGAATGTCATTCCATAGAGGCAAGGTATTTCTATCTACACCCATAGATGCTGAAAAACCGTGATGTCCAAGGTTTTTCAAGCCGTTTTGTGCTAATTCTTTTATATATCCAGTATATGGTTCTGTCGCTTCTGGATGTGTATCTGCATAAGCACCTAAGTACTCGTCTCGATTAAAAGGTTGCGGGCTATTGATTAAATAAGCGTCGATTTCAAATTCATCAACCATTAAATGATCACCATCAATCTTTGTTGAAAATTTATGCAGTACTTCTTTATTGTTGTATTCTGAAACACCAGAATCCACTCTGTAATCCCAACCATGAACTCCACAAATAAGATTGTGACCATCTATGTGACCATCAGACATTAAAGCGCCTCTGTGTAAGCATCTTCCGTAGAGAACAGAAATATCGTCATCAAATTTTACAATTACTAAATCTAATCCGTTGACTAATGCGTGTACTGGTTCTTTGTTTATTAGCTCACTTAATTGTGCAATTTTAACTGGTTTTTTCATGCGTATATTTGTGTATCATTATTTTCTTTATAAAGCAAAACCCAGAACAAATGCAATTTGTCCTCCGTCTGAACTACCATAGTAGCCAATATTTGCTGTGAATAGTTCCAAGCCACTTACCCAAAAAGAGCCGCCAACACTATTATGCCATTTATCTGATGTGTCATCTTTTACCCAAACACGACCGTAGTCAAAACCTCCGGTAATTCCATACCTTAAAGGGATAACACCGGTTTTAAACTTTCCTAGTCGCAGTCTCAACTCGGTATTTTGATGTACTGCATATTGACCAGTAAACCTTTCTTTTCTAAAGCCTCTTAGACTGTGTCCTCCACCTAGTTGTGCTGCGTGATATAGTTCAAAGTTGTCTCCGATAATAGCTTCACCACCTAATTTTGTAGCCAATACTAAACTGGCGCTTTTGTTTAATCTATGTGCCAATGCTATATGTGGCTCTATATAACCAAAAGCATTTTCCTCATTTCCATCTACAGCGGCTTTATATCCAGCAGTTATACCTACATCTAATCCCATTGTTGGATACGCAGGATTGTCTTTGTTTTTAAAGCTATAGTTTAATTCACCACCAATATAAGTTTGTTTTTCGAAAAGTGAAGCATCTGCAGGTAAATCATTAATTAATCTATCCGCAACATTTTCTACCTCAAAAGATTCGACTAAGGGTTTAAAATAAAAAGAGCCACCATCTCTACCTCGCCAAATTAATGAAATTGCAGCACGCCATTCTTTTATGCTTACACGGTTAAAATCTATATCTACTTCATCTTTATCGTATTCTGTTTCATTCCCAAAACCAAAGAAGTTTTGGGCAAAATTTGGGCTGGTATACTTTCCTTCAACACCGAAGTTCCAGTTGTGGAAAATATTTGAAAATTCTCCATTATATGAGAAATCATACCCTGAATTTCCAGTGTAATAGGAAGCGCTAATAGAATGTCTTGTCGTAAATGGGTTACGTTGTAAACCATAAGTAGTGAAATTATCTACAAAACCAATACGAAATCCATCATCTGGATTTAAACCTATTACTGGTAAAAACTGGTTGAGGCTGTACTTCCGTTTTTTGTAGTCGAAATTATTGATCTCATAATCGTCTACCAACCATTTTTTAGAACCTTTGTTTACAATAGTGTTGTTTTTGCCTTTGTAATCATAAAGTTTGACCTTTTTAGTGTTTTTAAAATTGTAAGTGTCGTTCTTCTTTCCACCTATAATCTTAATATTAATTAAGTCATTTCCTTTACCTATCACATTAAAAATATCTTTACCGTCTAATCCATAAATCCAAATTTCTTTGGTTTCGTCACTAGTAAAAGTTCTATAAAATATCCCGATATCTTTTCTATGTATGTCTATGGTTGTTTTACCATCTGGGTGACGTGTAATTTCAAAAGTATCAGATTTTTGAGTTCCTGTAATAACTTCGTGTTTATTAACATAGTCGTAATAGGAACGTGCTATATCTACAATGTTACCACGTCTTCCTTTTAGTTTTCTTTTAATATCCTCAATGGTTTGGCCTTTTATTTCTTCGGGGAGGTTTTTAAAAGCTTCCTCTATGACTTCGTTTGTTATACCATTTTGTAAGGTTTTTGCTTCTCTTTCCCAATCCTCCCAATTAGATTGATTTATAAATGTCATATCTAAGGGATAAGGCTCAAAACTAAACCATTTTGGACTTGGCAACTCTTCATCAAATGATTGCATCATACGTAAACTTGGAATTGCACAACGAAGAAAACTTAATACGCTTCCATCAAAAATCGAAAATGCTTGGTCTCTATCTCTTGGAATAGGTTTACATATTTCTGACCCATCTTCTTTTTTGAACAATGCCCAACGCCATTGGTCCTCATGTCTGTCCCAATCCCCAATAA
>JBNMOX010000136.1:0-5192 GCA_051275835.1 Patiriisocius sp. | reverse complement strand
AGTTATTTGTTATTCTGATATCTATATCGTTTACCAGCACTGGTGTTGCGTCATTGACAACACCTGTACTTGCAACTCCAGGTGCATCTGTCCAAGAAATTGAAGCCAATAACGGTGCTACTCCATCAGATTTTACGACCAATGTATATATGCTACCTTGCGTTATTTCTATCTCTGAAATTATAGATTGAAAATTATTAGTTGTAATTGTTTCTGCAGCTTTTTTAGTATTCATTAACCCCCAACCTGTTTCTGCATCGGGACCTATTGCGGCAACATCATCTGCTGTATGTAAAGCCAAACCTTTTAAAGTAGCAGCTTTCATAAAATTACCATTCTTTTCCTTATAATATTGTTGTAATAACAATAAAGAGCCGGTAACATTTGGGGATGCCATTGAGGTTCCGCTATAAGTATTATAAGCATCATCTGCTGCTTCTACCGTAGAAACTACGCCAGTTCCATTACCCATGATATCTGGCTTTACTCTTAAGTCATCCGTGGGTCCTTCTGTACTTGAGCTATTTCTCACTACTGTATTTAAGCTACCGTCCGCATTTATTGTTGCATCTTGTCCGTTTGCTACCACTAAACCATTTTTTGAAGTTGCTTGTCCTGTTAATTTATCGTAGTTAAAATTTCCCTGCAAAGGGTCTAAATTTATACCATCATCATTTCCTTCATTTCCTGCAGCTACCACCATTAAATAATAAGGAGCATTAAACATAATGTTATCCCAATTTCTAGAATCATCGATATAGCCTCCAAAATAGTAAGCTGGTAGTGAAGGATTATTCTCATCATCTCTAACAGAGAAACCATAAGAGTGGTTTGATATTAACATTCCGTCTGCTGCCGCTGCTGTTGCTGTTGACAAATCATTTTCATAACTATAAGCAACACCTTTTGCTTGCGGTGCCATCCCTTTTGCTGCTGACTCAAAACCAGAAGAAATAATGGTTCCCATTACATGTGCAGCATGATCCCCTAACTCCGTAGTTCCGTCTCCAACAGAAACTCTATTTTCTCCTCCGGCTCCATCATATTCTTGGTGAGTTTCTCTTGGTATACCAAAATCCCAAACATGGGCTGTCATCCCTTGGCCTTCAATATTTAATCCTAATCCACCATTATTATGTAAAAAATTAGCTCTTGTAGAAATAGCAGCGTCAGCATTATACGTTTTATAATACAATGGTTTTCCTAGTTTCGTAATACCAATTAATGCATGATGAGAACCTTTTGAATCCGTATACTTTAGTTTCCATCCTTTTTGTGCTGCCATTAACAATGCTTTCTCCTTTTCAGCATAAAAATCATTAGCGTATTTTTCACTTAAATTATCTAGTTTTATGAGATCATATTCTTTCGTCATTTTTTCTATCTCTAGTTTGCTTTGAGAAACCATAGAAAAAGAAATTAAAAATAAAATAAGGAATATTTGCTTGAAGGATTTGTAATTCATGATGCTATTTTTGTATTTTTTTTTAGCAAATATAACCCTTTAAATATTTTTTTTCTAAAATTTAAGCTTTTGTGCTACAGCCTTTTTATGCTTCAAAATAAAAATTTAGTTTCCTAAAATTCCCGAAACTCGTCAAATATTTGATGTTATTGCCATTGATACTATTTTAGACGTATAATGCTGTAATAAACCGTTTCTTTTTCGATTCCTTTTTATTCAAAAAAATGACTGTAATAAAGGGTATGCTAGTTCTTTTTTATAGAGGTTAGTAGCTGGTTACTAAGAATTAAATATAGTTGTTTAAAGGATGTCGGGTTGAGCGCAGTCGAAACCTAGTTATAACATTGGAATAGTTCTCCACTGCGCTAGAACTGACAACTAATACTATTTTAGACGTATAATGCTGTAATAAACCGTTTCTTTTTCGCTTCCTTTTTATTCAAAAAAATGACTGTAATAAAGGGTATGCTAGTTCTTTTTTATAGAGGTTAGTAGCTGGTTACTAAGAATTAAATATAAATATTTAAAGAATGTGAGGTTGAGCGCAGTCGAAACCTAGTTATAGCATTTGAATAGTTCTCGACTGCGCTGGAACTGACAACTAATACCATTTAAGACATCTAATGCTGTAACGAAGGCTATGCTAATTCTTTTTTAATTTTAAACAATAAATGGTATTACACACTTTTTAAAATAAAAAAAGCCAGCATCGATGCGCTGGCTTTGAATTATAAAATTATGGCGACTATTTAGAAATAATAATCTTTTTAGTGGCTTTTTTATTTCCTTGTACTATACTTAACAAATAAACGCCTGAAGAAATATTTTTTGTCTCTATTTCTTTTATAAATGTTGTGTTGGTAACTTTGTTTATAGACGTACGTATTTGTCTTCCTTGTAAGTCAAATAAAGAGATTTTTACCTCTTCATTGTTCACATTATTTATCTTTATATTTAAAATTGCTTTTACTGGGTTTGGCCATAAAGAAACTTCATTTAAAGAAAACTCATTTACTGTTAAAACGCCTTCTTGAATGCTAATGGTTTGGTTTGGTAGCCATCCTTTAGCATCATTGGTCACATCTACTTTAAATAGATCTGTAAAAGAACCTATCTCAGATTTTGTAAAAGAAATTTTACCGGCTGTTATGTCTGCTTGTGTAAAAGTATCTCCAGTCATTAGCGCTACACCCTCTTTTTTAAGAACTCCTTTTTTTGCTAATTCCACCAAAACGAACACTTGTTGTTCTTCTGTTTCTGATGCTGTAGAAGCACTCATATTGGCTGCAGTTAGCACATAGTCTGCACTACCTCCTAAAGCTAAACTTGTAGAAGTAAATGTTGGAATACTTGTGTTTTCTGATGATGCACAAATAGTAATAGACGCCGCATTAATTTGACCTCCATTTAACTCGGCATTATCCTCAACTATAATTTTCCATTCTCCTAAAGCACTTTTTCCAATAAAAGGAATACTCATATTATTTTCTGGTTTAATAGTTCCTCTAATGGCAGGTGCTGAAAAACCACAAAATAAAGTAAGTCCATCATCACTAAAAGTTGCGTTACTTATGTCGGCAATATCAGGATTGCAGGAATTTGACAAAACAACCACATTATTACCATTAGGATCTTGTATGGTAATGGTTAACTCTTTAACACTTGAATGCGAAATATCTGTGGTCAGAATAATATTATTAACAATTAAATCTTCTAAAACATTAATAGGAGCGATAGCTCTAACATTTGCGACTAGCGGATCTATAGTGGCCCCAGAAAAATCTGTGGCGGTATAGGTGTTTTCACAATCTATAACTCCTGTTTGGAAGCTAAAAACGGGCGAGTATGGGCCATCAGCACAGCTGTTTTTTGGTTTTACTCGCCAATAATATACAGAATTGAGTTCTAAATCATTTACATCTATTGTTAAAGCTGTAACCTCTTCTGTAACTAGAATACTATTAAAGCTAGGTGAATCCGATAATTCTACGGTATAATTTTCTGCATTCAAATTCTCTTTCCAAAGTAATGATACTTTTGCAGCTAGTGCTTTTTGGCCGTTCACAGGAAATTCTAATTCAGACGGATTCTTATCAAAACTTAAATGATACACCTCGAATCTAACTTTTCTTATTTGCGTTTCATTTCCGTTGTCACCCGTTATTTCAATTTCATACGTACCTGCTGGAACGTTGATTAGATTTCCAAAAGTGATGTCGAAATTTCCACCAGCACTGAATGAATCTTCAGAAAAAGACATCGACATTGCTTCGTGAGCACCTGTGGCTGTAAATTGTGTAATTCCTTCAACAGCGGGAATATATTCAAAGTTAAAAACAGCATCTGTATCTGAGCAAAATATTTTCTCTGAACTATCGGCTACAAAAGTGAACTCTCCTGAAATACCGGTAACAATTAAAGAAAACCTTTGCTCTTCTTCTAAGGTTCCTTTATGAGTAACTGTAATGGTATATTCTCCGGCAGAAGGATTCATGATATCTATTCTTTCAAAAGGATCTACTAAATTATCTCCTTTTTCATTACGATCCACTCCTGTAAGTCTCCAGGGTTTAAACTCATCGGTTATTCGAGTAACTTTAATATCCAAATCATTCATCAAAGCAGGAGTTGAATCATTTGGTTCAATAGTAATATTATCTTGAATCGAAACTCCAGGTTTATCAGTCCAAGAAATAGATGCCAATAAAGGACTTAAACCATCTGATTTCACCTTCATAGAAAAGGTCTCTCCATTTCTTAAAATCTCTTCAGAAATCCAGGATTCAAAACCATTTGCAGTAATTGTTTCTGCAGCAACTTTGGTATTCATCAATCCCCAACCTGTATTTGCATCTGGCCCAACGATATCTACATCATCGGCTGTATGCAAAGCCAGTCCTTTTAAAGTAGCCGCTCTCATAAAATTACCGTACGTTTCATTATAATGTTGTTGCAGTAACAATAAAGAACCCGCCACATTTGGTGCAGCCATTGAGGTTCCGCTATAAGATTGATAATCATCATCTGCTGCTGTTAAAGTAGAATATACCAACACTCCATTGCCCATAATGTCTGGTTTAATTCTTAAATCATCCGTCGGACCTTCAGAACTAGAAGCGCTTCTATTTACGGAATTTAAACTTCCGTCTTCATTTATGATGGCATCCGTTCCATTCGCAATCACTAAATTATTTTTTGAAGTTGCAATACCTGTTAATTTATCATAAGGTGCATTTCCTTCTAAAGGTTCTAAATTTGCAGAATTGTCAGATCCATTGTTTCCTGCAGAAGTAACCATCAAGTAATAAGGCGCATTGTACATAATAGCATCCCAATCTCTAGAACTATTAATATATGCACCAAAATAGTAGGACGGTAATGAAGGCTCATCGTTATCATCTCTAACCACTAAACCATAAGAATGGTTGGATATTAACATCCCTTCTGCCGCAGCAGCAGCAGCTTTTGCAGCATCTTGCTGATAACGAAAAGCGACCCCTTTTGCTTGCGGTGCCATTCCTTTTGCTACAGGATCAAAACCAGAAGAAACAATGGTTCCCATTACATGTCCAGCATGATCACCTAACCCTGCAGTGCCATCTCCAATAGAAACTCGGTCTTCACCTCCAATACCGTCATATTCCTGATGGGTTAGTCTTGGCAAACCAAAATCCCAAACATGGATTGTCATTCCTTGACCTTCTAGGTTTAATCCAAGACCTCCGCC
>JBNMOX010000135.1:0-5229 GCA_051275835.1 Patiriisocius sp. | reverse complement strand
ATGACACTAGGAGCTATAACAGACAATGCAATCATAGAAAAAATAGGACGTAGAATAGGGGAGCATTGTAAAAGGTTAGGAGTACATATTAATTTTGCTCCTGTGGTAGATATCAATACAAATCCAAAGAACCCCATTATTGGAAATCGTTCGTTTGGCGAAGATAGAGATAATGTAACCGAAAAATCTTTGGCTTTTATGCGTGGTATGCAAAGTGCAGGGATTCTTGCCAATGCAAAGCACTTTCCAGGACATGGTGATACAGATTCCGATTCGCATAAAACATTACCCACCATTAACTTTTCAAAAGAGCGTATAGATAGTATAGAGTTATATCCATACAAGCGGTTAATTAGTGAAGGCTTAAGTAGTGTTATGGTTGCCCACTTAAATGTTCCTTCTTTAGAAGCTCAAATGGGCTTGCCTTCTTCATTATCAAAAATCATTGTTGAAGATATGCTTAAAGGCGCCTTAGGTTTTAATGGCCTCATTTTTACAGATGCCTTAAATATGAAAGGAGCTGCCGATTTTCAGAAGCCTGGAGAGATTGATTTGGCTGCATTTTTGGCGGGGAATGATGTGTTACTTATTTCAGAAAATATTCCTAAAGCACATCAGCTTATTGTGAATGCATATAGAGAAGAAGTAGTCACCGAAGAGCGCTTAGCTCTTTCTGTGAGAAAAATATTGTATGCAAAATATAAATTGGGATTACAAAATTACCAACCTGTAAATGAAGCTTTTTTAGTCCAGGATTTAAATAGTGTTATTGATGAGGTATTGTACGAAGAAGCCATCGAAAACGCATTAACAGTCTTAGTTAATGAAGAAAATGTATTGCCTATAAAAAATCTACAAAAAAAGGAGATTGCCTATGTTAATTTTGGAGATGCTTCTGGAAAGACATTTTTAAATGAACTTCGGAAATATGCTAAAGTAGATTATGTGAAAGCTGAAACGCTCGATACCTATGTGAAGAAATTGGAACAATATGATTATGTTATAGCAGGTTTTCATAAGTCAAATGATACTCCATGGAAGGGCTATAAATTCACAGATAAAGAGCTGGTATGGTTGTATGAAATTGCTAGGACCAATACCTTAATTTTGGATGTATTTGCAAGGCCTTATGCATTACTAGATATTAAAAGCATCACAAACTTTGACGGGATTATTATGTCTTATCAAAACAGTAAGGTCTCTCAGGAGCTTTCGGCACAGCTTATTTTTGGTGCTAGAGCCGCAAAGGGAAGATTACCAGTTTCTTTAGGAAAAGATTTCCCAATACAAACCCAAATACAAACCCAAGCGCTTGGCAGACTTGCTTATGGTAGTCCAGAGAGCGTTGGGATGAGTAGTTATGGGCTTAAAAAAATTGACTCCTTAGCTAAAACTGGTCTTTTAGGAGGTATGATGCCAGGAGCTCAAATTCTAGTTGCTCGAAAAGGAAAAGTAATTTACAGCAAAAATTTTGGCCACCATACTCCCAATAAAAAGAATAAGGTTAAAGAGAGTGACGTTTATGATGTTGCTTCACTTACCAAAATTATGGCAACTGTTCCAATGATTATGCAATTGGTAGATCGCGGTTCTTTATCTATGGATACTAAACTATCTGAGATGCTTCCAGAGTATAAAGGAACAGATAAAGCCAATATTACATTGCGCAGAATGTTGACACATACCGCTAGACTTAAAGCATGGATACCTTATTATATTAAAACCCTGGATTCCGCTACTAAGCAGCCCAAAGCACAATGGTATCAGCCCAAGTATAGTAAAGAGTTTCCTTATGAAGTTGCAAACGAAATGTATATGAAACGGGAGTATAAAGACAGTATGTATCGTTACATTAAGGAAAGTGATTTGAGAAAAAGAGCTGGCTATAAGTATAGTGATTTGCCCTATTATTTACTGATGAAGTATTTAGAAGAATTTTATGGTAGCCCTTTAGAAACATTAGTGCAGAAAAACTTCTATGAAGCTATTGGGGCCTATAGTATGACGTATAACCCACTTCAAAAAATTAGTAAAGAAAGTATACCACCCACAGAAGAGGATACTTATTTTAGAATGCAAAAGATACAAGGATATGTACACGATCAAGGAGCTGCTATGTTAGGAGGCGTGAGCGGTCATGCAGGCTTGTTCAGTAATGCAAATGATGTAGCCAAAATGATGCAACTATTTTTAAATGGAGGCACTTATGGAGGGCAACAATATTTCTCTCAGGATGTTATGAACGATTTTAACACGTGTTATTATTGTGATGATAATGTGCGTAGAGGAATTGGCTTTGATAAACCACAGCTAGGAGATAGTGGTCCTACATGTGGTTGTATCTCTATGACAAGTTTTGGCCATAGTGGTTTTACGGGAACCTTTACTTGGGCAGACCCAGATAAAGAGATTGTATATGTATTTATGTCAAACAGAACGTACCCAAACGCAGAGAATAGAACCTTGATAAAAACAAATCTACGTAGCAATATTCAAGAGGCTATTTATGAAGCTATATTAGATTAAGAAAACCGTATTAATCTTTTTTCAATAGTGAGGTTTTTAAACCCTACTTTTTCTCGAATCCATTCTAAAGATTGTGGGGTATAGAAAATAACATGGGTGAAATCATTTTTGTAATACCATGTTTTAAAGGCTTCTTTTTCGGGAAGTAAATCTGTCATGCAATATAAAACGCCTGTTTCTTTCATGATTTTTTTAAGAAGCATAAATTCTTGTAAGGGTTGGTGTAAATGTTCTATGACTTCACAGCAAACTATAAAATTGTAGGTAGTATCTAATACCGATGTGTCAGGATAAAAAAACGGATCATACAGTGTCATGGTATATCCAAGATCTCCTAACAATTTACTAATAACCGGACCTGTTCCCGCACCAAAATCTAATCCAGTTTGCTCTTTAGTTTGGTTTTGTTGTACAGCAGTTACAATAGGGCTCACAAATTTTTGAAAGCCACTATCCGCGATGTCATTTTGATGTGCTAAGTACCGCTGTTTTTCAGCTACCTTACTAGGAAGTTCGGTTCTAGGTACAAAAACAGAACCGCAGGTCTTGCAATGGCAAAACCTGCGGTCTTTGTATTGATAAAATAAATCTGTATTGCTGGTATTACAGAGTAGGCAAGGTTCCATGCTAATTAGGCATTTCGCATTGCTTTTACTTTGATTAGCTTTTCTTTCCAGAGAGCTAATTGCTCTTTGTGATTTTCAATGTTTTTAAAGACATCTCTCACAAGAGGGTTGTCTTTTTTAACATGTTTAAAGAACTCTAAATTGTTTTCAAGCTGTAAAATTTCGGCTTTAGTTTCATCAATCTTTTTACCAATAAAAAATTGCTCATTTTGTAATTTTCGATCATCATCTTGAGAGACCATTGCATTTAACTTATTTTCAAATTTAATAAGTTCTGCTTCTTTTTTGTCAAGATCTAAAGTGCCAAATAAAGTGTCAAGTGCTTTGTTGAATTTTTGGTCAATGTTCTTTTTCTTGAAAGGTACACGACCCACAGTTTTCCATTCTGTAATTTTAGCCTTGATCGTTTGTATGTCTTCTTTATGATCTCCAGATAAGCTTATTGTTTCCATAGAAGTAAGAATGGCTTCTTTTTTCTCTAGATTCACTAGTTCTTCTTTGTCTTCTTCATTTTTTAAGGCATGTAATCTATCAAAATAATGGTTACATGCAGCTTTAAATTCCTTCCAAACAGCATCACTATCTTTTCTTGGCACGTGGCCAATATCACGCCAATCGTGTTGTATTTTTTTGAATATAGGGGTGGCAGTTTCAAAGTCTTCTGTGTCTTTATTGTCTTCGGCAAGCTTAATTAGCTCCCGTTTCTTTTCAAGATTTTCATGTTGTGCACTTTTTTGGTGCTTATAGAAATCATTTTTAGCTTTGTTGAAACTACGTGTAGTGTCTTTAAAGTTTGCCCAAATTTCTTTGTTTTTATCTCTTGGTACACGCCCAGCTGTAAAAAAGACATCTCTAATTTCTTGAACTTGCTTCATTGCATTTTGCCAAGCATTGTGAGATGGTTTGGTTTCTTCTTTCACTTTATCAATGAGACCTATAAGTTCTTTCTTGATAGAAAAATTTTCATGAAATGTTTCCTCTAATGCAGCTTCTGCTTGCATCTTTTTGTCATGAATAATTTTTGTAGCAGCGCTAAATGTTTCCCAAATTTCTTCACGGATTTCTCTTGCTACGGGGCCAATTTCTTCTTTCCAACGTCTATGAATTAACTGCAATTCTCTAAAAGCTTTGTCGATATCACTTTCCTCTGCTAATGCTTCCGTACGTTTTATGAGTTTTTGCTTCTCTTCAAGATTATGTTTAAAGTCAAGATCTCTAAATTCTCTATCTAGGTTTAATGCATCATAGTACGTTTCCATATAATGATGATAATTATTCCAGACAGTATTGTACTTATCTCTAGGGATGGCACCTGCTACTTTCCAGCGATCTTGAATATCTTTAATCTTCTTATAATTGCTATTCACACTCTCTTCAGAGTTTAAGAGTGCTTTAATTTCTTCAATTAAACTGTTTCTTAGCTCAAGATTTCCTTCTAGATCTTGCTTTAGTTTTTTGAAATGAGCATTGCGTTTGGTTCTGTAGTCATTAAAAACATCATTAAATGCTTTTTTCTCTGGTGAAGCATAGTGAAAATCAATGATATTTCCACCCTCAGCCAAGAAAGCCTCTTTCTTTTCGGTAAGTCCTTCTTGAAATTGGTTGTTAAATTCGGTTTTTATTTCTTCTGCCTCTTCTTTAATATCTTGGATATTGTGACTAGCTACCAATTTTTCTAATGCAGCTATGAGTGCTACATTCGTTAGATTGCTATAATCAACACTTTCTTTTTCTTCTGAAATTTTAGTATCAACTTCTAAAGCGTCTGAACTTTCTACCTCTTCCTCTTCAATTTCCTCTTCAGCTTTCACTTCAACGACCTCTTCAACGATGTCATCTGTAGAATCTACTTCTTTGGTGCTATCGTCAGCGATAGTTTCAGGGCTTACTATTTCAGAAGGTATTATTTCTTCAGGGGGTGTTTCTTTTAGAATTTCCGTAACTTTTTCTATTGATTCCTGTGTGTTGGAATCGTTTCCATTTTGTTCGTTACCATCTTCTATAGGTAGGTTCTCGTCAGACATATCTTGCAATGTTAAGGTTCTTAATTATGAGGGCTCAAGATACTAACTCCCCT
>JBNMOX010000134.1:0-5290 GCA_051275835.1 Patiriisocius sp. | reverse complement strand
TCCAGTCCTATTGCTCTTGATACGGCTAGCTACGTTTACAGTGTCTCCCCAGAGGTCATACTGGAATTTCTGAGTCTCTACCACTCCAGCAACGAAACGCCCGCTATGCAGACAAATACGTATTTTAAAATAAATTTTTTCCTGCCTTTCAATGCTCGCCTCATTTACTCAGCCTCCAAAAGTGATGACAGCCATTGTTTTGTGCTTACATCTTTAAAGGCACTATCTGCTTTCTTAGGTTTGGCTAGCGCTTTTTCTATAGCAAGCTTTACCTAAGAGTAGTTATTCCTTATTTTAAAATAAAAGAACCTTTAATGATTCTATTAAAATTTTGAATTATTAAAATATATCTTCCCGTAGCGTAGTTATTTATTTGAATGGTTGAGAGCTCTTGGTTTATTTTTCCTTGACCAACTTGTCTTCCTTCCATGTTTAGAATGGTATAGTTGTATTCACCAATCATATTGCTTGGCATTTTGATGTTTAATACATTCGTAGATGGATTGGGGTACAGCTTTAGTTGGTTTTCACCATTTAGTGCTAATGCAGTACCTAATGTTTGTTCGCAATCTGGGTCTAGTGGAGTATATGTCTCGCCAGATGCACTTGTACGAAACGAGAAAAAACAGCCTAGTTCAAACTGTAAGGCTTTCATAAAGCCATTGTTGAAATTGTTGACATGAAACATATCTATAGCTAGTACCCTGCCTTCATAAAGCGAGCGAATATTACTAGCTTTGGTATGACCCAAAATCACAGATTCAACAGAAAAACCATCTAATATGTTGTTAACTTGAGCCTGAGTTAATTCTTGCTCAACCATACCTCTGTACCAATAAATACCATCACCACTATTCACTTCTTCACAATCACTATTAGGGCAGTCTATGCCATTCATTATCAATCTTCCATAATCGTTTATTTCAGTATATGTTAAGTTTAAGTCAGCCACCTCTGGTGTGATGCCTCCATGTAAATAAGCATAGTCTCCAACTCTTTCTATAATATTTTTTGATCGTAACCATCTCCCTAATTCAGAGTTAGCATCATACAGTTCTGACATTCTTTTTCCCATTAAGTGTGCATCGTTGAAATATTTTGTTTCTACGTATCTCCAGTCATCAGTCATGTTAAACATTTCATGATTCCCTATGAGTAAATGTATTTTTCCTCCCGCTAATTCAGCTTCACTTTCAAGTTTGTATAACAGCCACATAGATTCTTGGATATGGAAACCTCTATCAAATAAATCACCACTAATCATTAAATGACCATCACCATAGGTCCAGTTAAAAGCTTCATCAATAATACCTTCTCCTCTCAATACCTGAGTAAGTCCTTCAATGTGCCCATCAAAATCTGAAATAGCTAAAAACTTAGAGGGTGTCTCTGTATCTACGGAAGGTTCTATCGTGATTTCAGGCTTTAACGAAAAGGTAAAACTTGTTCCCATGTGTGGAAGATCGCAAGTTAACTCTAAGCCCTCTGCAGAGGTATAGGTGTTGGTTACTAGCCCTTCGGGTGTAATTTCGTGTACAATAATTTCACCCCCATCATAAAACACATAAGGGCCATCTTTATCGTAGGTATATGTGGGTGTTATAAAACTGTCAAACGAAAAATCTTCATTTCCAGCACTTCTGTTTCGTACAGTAACTGCAATAGTATTCTCTCCAGTTACAAAAAAGCTAGCAGCTACCTTGTAGGTAAAAAAATCATTTTCAATGGTCGTATTCATACTCTGTCTCGCTGCTGTAGTATGTGTTATGGTTCCTAGTGGAATTAATTCAGACCTTAGTACTTCAATACCATTGATAAAAATAATAGCACCTTCATCGTGTACCATATGAATAAAAACTTCGTCAAGTGTTGTTGCGTCTGCTACGCTTACTTTTTTTCTGAAATAGTAACTAACCAAGCCCTCGTTAAGTGTTGTAGTTTCATCTCCATCACCAAAACCAAACTGTCCTGTACCAATTGACCAATTCGTATCATCATAAGCTACAGTGTTCCATGCTGCACCCGGATCTGCAGCAGCATCACGATAACGCCAAGCACTTTCTTGATTAAAGAAAAGCGGTTCCACTTCATTCACTACTGAAACTTGTTTTGTGGCGATATTATTTGCAAGGTTTTCATCATTGTTGATGTTTATTTCTACGCTTAAATCGTAGGTGCCTAATGTGCTAAGATCTGCAGTTTGTGCAAACGTGAACGCGGTACTTTCACCAACAGATAATGAAACTGTTCCTGGTTCAGTTGCAATTAAAGTACCATCGATAGTATATGAAAGTGTGTAATTTGTAGCTGCTACATTTCCAAAGCTTGTAACTACGGCTTGCACATTAGCTGCAGCATTCGCATAGGTTGTATTGGTAGGCAACGTGATTGCCGTTAGCTCTAGGTCAACATTAGAATTAGAGGTGTATTCAATAGTTAATTTAGGTGCTATTAATGCACCTCCGTCAAATGATTCTGCTTTTCTGCGGTCATCTTCATTACCTGTTCCTGTGATCACAAAGGTAATTGGGTTTCCGCTGAGCCATCCATTTGAGGTGATTACCTCATTAATTATTGAAGATAGGTTTGGAGTTCTTTGTGCTGCTCCAGCTGCATCATCTACCCAAGAAGGTATGTTGTCCCAAGCAACACTTGCTGTTGTCGTTATTCTATTTGATATGTTATTTGTAGCGTCCACAAACGAAGGAGAATTAGCAATATCTTCTCCTTTGATAGTAATGGTCAACGCTCCGTCATTGTCTCCATCTGCCGTGAATTGTATAAAAGCGTTTGTAATGGTTGCATTTGCTGGGATAGCAATGTCTTGAAACCTTAGCCCTATTGTTTGTATGCCTTGATCGTTAAAAGAATCGTACATCATCTCAAGATCTGAACTATCAGTAAGGACATCAGATCCATCAAATTTTTCTTCTGCATCGTCTGACGATGACAAGATTTGTCGTTCAAATGTTTGAGCTAACATCGTTGAGCCGTACAAAAATAAAATAAGAAGGAAACCGTTTGTAAGTTTAGTCATGAGAATGTTTTTTACAGAAAATGTATTCTTTAGTTAGGTAAAGTTACGATTTTTGAACAGAGAGAACTTGCCTAATTAATTTATGTTTATGTTACCAGTGTGTTAACTTTAAGCTGTGTACGTTTTTCTAAGGAGCTTAGGTGTTTAAAAGAGAGGAGATAAAATTAAAAAATAGCCTGATGCTATTGTCAATCGTAACGAGTAAAATTTTTAGATACCTTGCGTACAAGGAAGCACAGAATACCTTTGTAAAAGGTCTAATGTGTTTGATGTTGTAGCGAATTTTACTTTGCTAATTCTACAGCCACTTCATTCTTTCTAAAGAATACATCGTAGGGTGGATTGTATCCAAAAAGGTAGAAATTACTGCTGTATGGAATATCTTTTTCTACTAAGAATTCTATTAATTGTTTTTTATATTTTTCAATCTTTTCGTCATTGGCCCAACCTCCAAAGGTGATCACCGCCATTTTCTTTGAAGGTTCTTCTTTAAAACGTATCGTGGATTGATTGGGTTTGGGTAGCGCTTCTTTTTTTAGAGACTTCGGAACCATAAACTGCATCGTAGGATTAGCTCCTAAAGACATGGATACAGGAGACGTCATTGCAATTTTTTGATTGCTTTCATTGGCTCCAAAAATAGAAGCGCCTAATTTCGAAAACCCGCTACTTGAAGCTTCTTTATATGTGTTTGCGGTAATAGGTACAGAAGTGAACAAACGGGCTTCATAGGTCCTAATTTCGATACCCCCTAGCGTTTTATCTATCGTATAGGGATACATTTCAATGTTTGTACTACTACGATGCATAAAGAACTGAGCGATTATGAAAATTAGCAGTAAAGCAGAAAGAACGATGAAGGTCGTTTTCATTTTAATTCATTTATAGCGAGTACACCAACCTAAAGGTTATAAAGCGTGGTTGAATAAATGTTTCAGAAGTAAATACGGAAATATTATTGGCGTTGTTTTGTATTTGTGATTCTATCCCTAAAATATTAGTGGCACGTACTTCATACTCCCAACGGGCATCTTTATCTTTTCTGTACAATAAGGATGCATTCCAGGTTTGAAATGAGTTGCTTTCTCCAGCATCATTCCTTAGGGTATTGTATGTAAAATCTGATCTTAACGTAAATGCTTTTTTAATATACGCATCAAACTCTATGGAAGGTGCGTTGGTGGTAAAACGTGTGCTACTGCTTCCTTGATCATTTTGGGCGATAGTATACCTATATCGCAACGTTACATTTGGCGCTTCTTTAAATGTCGTGCGAATACCAGGCGTATACGTTTGGGTAAACCCTTCATTTACCGATTGTCTTCCTTGTATAAACTGATTGATCTTAGTGTAGTTTAAATTCACATTTAAACTTCCTCTAATCTTTCCGAAGGTACGCTGTACACGTCCAAACGTACTAAAGGTCTCGTCTGCAAAGTTGGAATTAAAAAAGGTGCTTGTTCGAATTACATTTTCAAAATTTGTAAAACTTCTAATTTGGTCTATATTTTTTGAATAAGCTACGCGTGCAAATACATTGGTATAATTAAATAAGTTAAAACTTCTGTAGAACAAACTTAGGTTATGCGAAAGTGCATTTTGAAGTTCTGGGTTCCCAAATTGAATATTGTCAAAACTATTTAATACAATACCTTCTGCCAAACGAGTAACATCGGTAAACTGGTTTTGCATATTGTAGTTAAAGGTTAAACTTTCGCTTTTCTTTAATTGGATACGCGTTTCAAAATCCGGTAATATCCTGAAGAAATTTTCAGTGTATTCTTCTCCAAACTGTATGTTTCTATTTCCATAAGCGTGTACAGAGAATCCCGGAGTGATGGTGAAAATTCCTGCTTTGATGCGATAATGAACTCCTAAATAGATGTCGCTAAAATTGTATTCGGTATCATTGGTTGCTTTACCGTCATTAAAGGTTGGGCTAGGATTAAAAAAGGCAGCATCTTCTAGGAACTGAAAAATATTGGAGTTAAAGCGTTGTTTGCTAAGGATGGTTCCTAGAGTAAGATTGATATTACTTTTATTATTAATTATGTTATAGTAATCTAGTTTAGCATCGAGTTGGCTCGTTTTAATACGTCTGTTTTGCGCTAGGTCATAATTGTTCAGACTTTGGTCTAGTCCAAGTGCTGCAGCTGTGCTATCGTAAGCATCTTGCTCTTCAGGTTCTAAATCATTATTGCTAGGGTCATTTCCTAATAAAGCATTGTAAAAGGGATCTTCATCTTTAATTAA
>JBNMOX010000133.1:0-5294 GCA_051275835.1 Patiriisocius sp. | reverse complement strand
CTACCCGATAATACATGTTTGGCATGAAGACAATGGATTTCAGAAATCACAAATTCTAAACAAAGCAGTTTTACAATGCAGTACCCCATATACCATTATGAGTGATGGAGACTGTATACCCCGTAAAGACTTTGTAGAACAACATGTTAAATTTAGGGAGCAAGGTTTCTTTTTATCTGGCGGCTATTTTATGCTACCCATGGATATCTCAGAAAAGATTACAAAAGATGATATTTATGCAGAAAATTGTTTTGATTTAAAATGGTTAAAAGATAATGGACTTTATACCTCTTTTAAGAATAATAAACTTACCGCAAAACCTGTAACAGCATCTATATTAAACCTTATTACACCAACCAATGCAAGTTGGAATGGGCATAATGCTTCTGGATGGACGCAAGATATTATTGATGTAAATGGCTTAAACGAAGAAATGCAATATGGTGGTCAAGACCGTGAATTGGGAGAACGTTTGTTTAATGCTGGCATTAAGAGTAAACAAATACGCTATAATGCGGTAGTGGTGCACCTAGATCATCCAAGAGGCTATAAAAATGAGACTTCCATAAAGAAAAATCAAGCCATAAGAAGAGAAACAAGAGAACTTCAAAAAAAGTGGACCGCTCAAGGAATTGTAAAAGATGTATATGTTAAGCCACCTGTTTCTATTATTTTAAGTGTCAATACCCAAACAAAATGGTTAGAAAAATCGTTATGGGGTTTTGAACATCAAGACATTAAAGGTTTTGAACTTATAATTGCTGAGTTTGGGATTTCTCAGGAAATTAAAGACTTGTTACAACAATTTCAGAATAGTTCAGTATTAAGAATTAGACATATTTGGGATACTGCTAATGTAAGCCATGCCGAAATTTTAAATAAGGCCATTATTGCAAGTGAAGGGGAGTATCTTGTTTTTACTAGTGGTGACTGTCTGCCTAGAAAAGATTTTGTGTATAAGCATATAAAGTATAGAAGTGCTGGCTATTTTTTATCTGGCGGGTATTTTAGATTAACACAACAAATTAGTGATGCTTTAATGCAAAATGACGTTGAAGCGCAAGATTGTTTTAATACAACTTGGTTACTAGAAAATGGACAACCCAAAAATTTTGATTTAAATCAATTATCATCAAAAGGAAATAAGGAAGTCATGTTAAATGCACTTACAACGGCAAGCTCATCTTGGGATAGTAAAAATGCTTCTGCTTGGCGTAAAGATGTTTTTAAAGTAAATGGTTTTGATACTACTTTGCAAAATGGCACTGAAGATAAAGAATTTGGAGAACGATTAACCAATTATGGAGTGCAAGGGCTACAAATACGCTATAGTGCGGTTATATTGCATCTAGAGCATGCTCCTAGTTCTGTTAGGGAAGACATGATAGTTCAAAATAAACCCATACCTGTTCATGCTCGTAAAGAAAATGTGATATGGACGCCTCATGGTATTGTGGTAGCAAAAAGTTTGGAAGATGCTAATGAGACTACTTAGGATGGCTAATAGCATCCTTTTTTTATCATTGTTGGTGTGGCATTGACCAAGACCTTTTTAATCTATTCAAAATAAAAATATAGTATCGTTAATCCATTTCTTATTTAGTCTGCAAAGGCAATATGATTTTTGTCATATACCGTATTGACTCATATTCATATTTTTAAACAAATAAAATAGCTTATGAAAAGGGAGTTCCATAAATAACTAAAACTTCCAAAACAGTTTAAGAATAAGTGATTTTAATATTTCCGCAGTAGGAAAGTTGCAACGAATTGCTACCTGCTGTATGTTTAAACTTTCATAAGACTATTATTAAATAAAAATTTTATGAGAATACAAGTGAAAGATTTTATGTCTTTTCCAGTAAGCATAGCGGTGGGAGAGAATAGTGTTCGAGAAATTAGAGCACTTATGAAAGATAAAGGGATTCATGCCATTCCAATTATTTCGTATTCCAAGGGTTCGCCGCAGGTTGAAATGACTATTCGTGGTATTATCACGGCTACAGATATAAGCAAAGAAGTTGAGGACAGTGCTGCTGTAGAAGATGTAATGACTTCTTCAAGTGTTCATGTTGTTCATGTGAGTTCAAGTGCTCAAGCGGCGGCTAAAATGATGCTAAAGCATAAGGTACATCATATGGTTGTCATGGATGAAGGAAAAATAGAAGGGATGATTAGTTCCTTAGATTTTGTGAAATTAGTTACGGAACACGCATTGGGATAAAATCAGTTTTATAACGATAAAGTCAAGTAAGGTGGGTTTTTATTTTTAAAGAGTAATTTCTGTGTATAAATTAAAGTAATCATTTTATGCTTTTTTAATATATATAGCACAAGCAATAATCCAAAGGATATATAAGCTTTCAATAATTCGCTGATATAGGCCAGCATAACTAGTTAAGGGGTCAGATAATATACTCACAAATACAATACAAAGTATTCCTAACAGGACTCCAATATTTGATAACTGTAGGTAATTCTTTGATTTTCTTAATCCTATACCAATCAATAGGATACTGATAGGCACAAAAATATAGGTGAGTAAACCTGTTAGATTATGAATTAATTGCGAAATACTTGGGTTAATTAATTCTTTGTTACAGCCTTGATCACATGGGAATATTGCAACAACAATAGTTGCAATACCATAAAAAATGGCAAGTCCCCAAAATCCAAAAGTGGTTAGATTTGTTTTCGGAAATTTAGTATAGGCTCCGTATGAAAATAGGGTTAATAAAATCCCGCTGGGTATATATCCAAAAAGCCTTAATGTTTTTCCGTATGGAGTTCCAATGGCCATAGTTTCACTGATGTATTGTGAGATGGGATCATAATTTTCAAATTGGAATCCACCCAAAATAGAAGCAAGGCCAAAAAATGACACTCCAATTATTCCAATGAAAAAAAGTAATTTGTTGCTCATGATTCTTTCGTCTTACATTGCAGCTTGGTGTAATATGCAATTATTTGAAGCCATTGTTAGCATTCGTATTTATTGTTTAGATGTTAAGAGGTTAATTTTAGAAATATCATTTGTTACGTTTTCATTTTTGGAATTTAATACGAGTGACTTTTTATAATCTTCAAGGGATTTTTCATAATTTTAATTCTCAAAATAGATTTGACCAAGACTGTCATTAGGCTGGCATTTTCTGGATATTTAGCGATAGCAAAGCCAAAAAATTCAATGGTTTTACTCACCTTCTTTGTAAACGTTTTTTAATTTTTTCTAATTATTTGGTTTCTCACTGGCTCCCCTTTTTCCACAAATACATTGTCTTCATAATAATTTAAAAATTGAGCAGGAAGCCCAATTCCGTCAAGATAATTAGGGGTGTTTTGTATATGATAGTGTACATGTGGACCAGTAGAATTTCCACTATTTCCTGCTTTACCAACTTCTTGTCCTTTGGCAACAGTATCTCCAACAGACACTATGATGGTGCCTTTTTTAAAATGTGCCATCATAGAATATTCGCCATTTAAATGGTCTATCATGATATAATTGCCTGCGATATTACTAGTGTTAATATCATCATTAACAATACCAGGTCTACTATTATCTTCAATATTATTTTCTAGTGCAATTATTTTTCCATTTCCTGGAGCATTTAAACGTGCTCCAAATGTATGCGTATCTTCATTTGTGCCACCATCTCCAGAATACAAACTTCCATCTACTACTTTAGCAATGTCATAGGCATATCTTTGACCTGTACCATGAGTAATAAAATGATGGTTGCCATCTAAGTGCGTTCTTCCTCCAGCAATTACATACCATTCTTCCATAAAAGGTAGTTCTAATGCAGTTTTTGTTTGATAATTTAAATAGTTGTTTTCATCAAGTTTCCCTTCATCACCAATTAAGGCTTCAATACAAGAAGATAAGACTAGAATAAAGACGACATAAAGTAATTTTGGATGTTTCATAATTTAAAATTAAGCCCGAAGTTTAATTGTTGTTGAACCTCTCGAAAAGCGCTGGTAATTTGCAATCTATCGTAGTTAAAATCATAACTAAGTGTTGCGTCAAATCGATTAGAGAATGCATAGTTATATTCTAGATTCCATGATATACTTTGATATTGTTTTAATGAATATATCCCCGAACTAGCATGTGTAGTTCTAAACAGTACAAAAGGTATTGCTACCCTTGAAGATATTCTGTGTGTTTCATTTATTTGATAGGAGAATTTACTAGCAACCCCAAACGACTGATTAAGTATCGTTCTAGACTCATTATTTTTAGAATAGATAGATGCATTGCTGTAGGATTTTAAACCTACATGCATCGAAAATTTATCCCTGTCGTAGATTTATTTTAAATACGAAAAGTGTAATCCTATTTTGGCGTACTCTATATTTAGGACAGGAATTACATCCGTTTGCAATTCAGATGCTAAATAATCTAATTCTATGTTGAATACATTTTGTTTTTTACTGGTTCGTTCGTAGCCTATGGTATAAATCAAACCGTTATAATCGTACCTTGAAACGGGTGCGATTTCTAAATTTTTTAATGCTCCAAAATTATAGCCTGTTGAGAATTTAAGTGTATTCTTTTTAGGAGAGGTTTGAGAATATAAATTTGAAAAAAATAGGAAGGTACTTGATGCTAGTAAGAATATCTTTATTTTCATATAAAGGTAACGTTGTAGGTTATAAACTTTAATGAAAGACTACTTCTATTTTATCAAGTTACAAGAATCAACGATAATAGATGCTAGATTTTCTTATATACCCCAATCTTCCAATAGCGTAATGCTTCATTGGTAGTTACCGTAGTGAAATCAAGTTCTTCAAGATCTTGGCGTTCTTGAAAATGCTCCCAACAACCAATACCATCTCTGTAAATAGAGGTCATTAAAATTCCTTGAGGGGTCAATGCATCTATCATTCGCGCCATGACTTTATCTTTTTCTTTATCGTGTATGTAGTAAAAGGCCTCGTTGAAGATAATAATATCAAATTTTTGTTTAGGCACATAATGAATTGCATCCGCTGTCTCAAAGTCACTTTTTGGGTAGTTATATGTATTTGCTTTTTCTATAGAGACCTTAGAAAAATCTACTCCACAAAAATAAGAGTAGGGGGTGTCTTGCATGCGCATGGTGAGTACACCATCTCCACAGCCAATGTCCAAAATACTTGGATTTGCAACTCCGTGGCTTGTCATCAAGGCAATAATTTTTTGATACCGGCTTAGTTCTTTTTCACTTTGTAGGCTATCCCAACGACCACTTTTGTATTGCTTATTCCAGCGCATTTTTCTACGCCAATGATGAAAGCGTTCT
>JBNMOX010000132.1:0-5299 GCA_051275835.1 Patiriisocius sp. | reverse complement strand
TGGGAAACTGGAGTTTTGGAGATTACTTTAAAAAAGAAGCTATTGCCTGGGCTTGGGAATTATTGACTGAAGTTTATAAAATAGATAAGGATATTTTATACGTGACAGTATTTGAAGGAAGCGATGATGCTGATAATTTAGGAATGGATACCGAGGCCTATGATATTTGGAAACAATACATTTCTGAGGATAGAATACTGAAAGGGAATAAAAACGATAATTTTTGGGAAATGGGAGCACAAGGCCCTTGCGGACCTTGTAGTGAAATTCATGTAGATATTAGAAGCGCAGAAGAGAAAGCAACCGTTGATGGTAAAACCTTAGTCAATATGGATCATCCACACGTGGTTGAAATATGGAACTTGGTGTTTATGCAATACAATCGTAAGGCAAATAAATCTCTTGAAATATTACCAAATCAGCACATTGATACCGGTATGGGATTTGAGCGTTTGTGTATGGTATTGCAAGGGGTACAGAGTAATTATGATACCGATGTTTTCAAACCACTTATTAGAGAAATAGAAGCAGTAACACATTGTGTTAAATATGGCGCTGACGAAAAAGTTGACATAGCGGTACGTGTGATTAGTGATCATTTGCGTGCTGTGGCATTTTCTATTGCAGATGGGCAATTACCAAGCAATACGGGAGCTGGGTATGTGATACGTAGAATTTTACGTCGTGCTATACGTTACGGATTTACCTTTTTAAATACCAAAGAACCTTTTATCTATAAACTGGTAGACACACTCATTAAACAAATGGGAAGTTCTTTTCCTGAATTAAAGAAAGAAAAGAACTTAATAACCAATGTAATAAAAGAAGAAGAAGCATCTTTTTTAAGAACACTAGATCAAGGATTGGTATTACTAGACACTGTTATTGATCAAGCAGATAGCAAAACTATTTCTGGGGTAAAGGCATTTGAATTGTATGATACCTTTGGATTTCCTATCGATTTAACAGCGCTTATTTTGCGTGAACGTGGCTATGACCTAGACGAAAAAGGTTTTGAAGTTGCATTAAAAGAACAAAAGGATAGATCGCGTTCTGCCACTAAAATATCTACAGGAGATTGGGTAGAGCTTATGCAAGATGAAGAAGAGGAATTTGTAGGCTATGACACGCTTGAAACGAAAATTAAAATTGTAAAATATCGCAAAGTAGCGAGTAAGAAAGATGGAGAGATGTATCAATTGGTATTTAATCTCACGCCTTTTTATCCAGAAGGTGGTGGACAGGTTGGTGATAAAGGATACCTAGAAGCTAGTAATGGAGAGGTTGTTTATATTGTAGATACTAAGAAAGAGAACAATTTGATTGTTCATTTTTCCAAAAATCTACCAAGAAATTCAGAAGAAAACTTCAAGGCGGTTGTAGACAGCAAACAAAGAGATCGTTCTGCATCCAATCATTCTGCGACACATTTGTTGCATCAAGCTTTGCGAAAAGTGCTTGGAGAGCATGTGGAGCAAAAGGGTTCTATGGTGCATAGTAGAAGCCTGCGTTTTGATTTTTCACATTTTAGTAAAGTGACCGATGAAGAATTAATGCAAGTACAAGATTTTGTAAATGCACGAATCAAAGAAGAATTACCACTAGAAGAAAAACGGAGTATTCCATATGAGCAAGCCATAGATGAAGGTGCTATTGCACTTTTTGGAGAGAAGTATGGAGATACTGTTCGTGCTATCAAGTTTGGAAAGTCTATGGAACTTTGTGGAGGTATCCATGTTTCTAATACCAGTAACATTTGGCATTTCATTATCACAAGTGAAGGCGCTGTTGCAAGTGGTATACGGCGTATTGAGGCAATTACAGGTGATGCAGCGAAACAATATTTTATTGATAGAAGTACTGCCTTTTCAAACCTTCAAAAATCTTTAAATAATGCACAAGATCCTGTAAAAGCAGTCATAAACTTACAAGATGAAAACAATGCGTTGCAAAAACAAGTAGCACAATTATTAAAGGATAAAGCCAAAAATATTAAAGGCGATTTAAAGAATGAAGTTAGTCAAGTGAATGGTGTAAACTTTTTGACTAAAGCTTTAGACCTAGATGCTGGAGGATTAAAAGATTTGGCATTTGAATTGGGAGGAGAGATTGATAATTTATTTATTCTTTTTGGAAGTAATGCAGACGGTAAAGCATTATTAACTTGCTATATAGACAAACAGTTGGTGGCAGACAAAGGATTAAATGCAGGGCAAATTGTACGTGAATTAGGAAAACACATCCAAGGAGGTGGCGGTGGACAGCCTTTCTTTGCAACCGCAGGAGGGAAGAACCCAGCAGGAATTGCAGCAGCCTTAGAAGAAGTGAAAAGATATCTAGAATAAGACCGTAGTTTATAGTCTGTAGCTCTTGTTTTTGGTTGTTAGCGCTAACAGGTAAGACGCTTCTGTTGTAGATTGGTTCAATAGAATACATTGAAATGATGCTATGCCGTATAAGATTAAAAATGTGTCTTAAAAAGAATACACTTAAATGAAACTCACGACTCCTATAAAAATATTGCCAGAGAAAAACCAAATAGATTATACCGGTAAAGTCTTATTGTTGGGGAGTTGTTTTGCTGAAAATGTAGGATCCGAACTGGACTATTTAAAGTTTCAGCAATGTATAAACCCTTTTGGAATATTGTTTCATCCTGTGGCCATGGAGAAACTAATTACAAGGGCTATAAATGACACTTTGTTTACTGCCGATGATGTTTTTTTTCAAAACGAACAATGGTTTTGTTTTGAAGCACACTCACAAGTATCCAGTGCTTCTCAAGAAATTCTTGTAGCCCAACTTAATAGGCAACTTCGTGTTCTTAAAACATGGCTCACAGAAGCATCACATATCGTTTTTACCTTTGGCACTTCATGGGTGTACAGACATATTAAGACGGATGTTATTGTTGCGAATTGCCATAAAGTACCGCAAAAACAATTTTTAAAAGAACTACTTTCTCCAGATGATGTAAGTGATGTGCTACTAGGAATTGAGGTTTTATTAAAACACGTAAATCCAAATTGCGTCATGATCAATACTGTTTCTCCTGTACGTCACATAAAAGATGGGGTCATAGAAAATAGTAGAAGCAAAGCACATTTAATTGCAGGAGTGCAAGAAATTATAGACCCTGGAAAACGAACTCATTATTTCCCAGCCTACGAAATTATGATGGACGAATTGAGAGACTATCGTTTTTATGCTCAAGATATGCTACATCCCAATGAAACTGCTATTGCTATTATTTGGGAAAAATTTAATGCAACTTGGATTGCTTC
This sequence comes from Patiriisocius sp., assembly GCA_051275835.1. Taxonomy (GTDB): domain Bacteria; phylum Bacteroidota; class Bacteroidia; order Flavobacteriales; family Flavobacteriaceae; genus Patiriisocius. The sequence goes on along the minus strand of JBNMOX010000132.1, from coordinate 2,015 downwards.
GGAAACAGTAGCGTTGCAAAAACAGATAAGGGCCATTCAAAAAGGATTAGAGCACCGCTCTTTTAATGAATCCTCAGCAGCACATAAGGACTTCAAAAAAGAATTGGGTACTAAGATTTCCGAAGTGCAAAAAAAACTTCCTTGGGCTACATTTTAGTATATAGCTTCACTACTCACTAATTAACACCTACAAGCGAAGCGTCTTGCCAAAATCCTTAAGACTATAATATACGTCAATTGCCCTATTGTGAGCACTTTAAGTCTGCTGCATCTTTGTGGTTTTAATAACAACTAAAACTCAACAATATGAAGACGTTTCAAAAATTTACAATCTTATTATTTATGGCATTAGCTTTTACTGCGTGTAGTAGTGATGATGACAATGCAACAGAGAGTGGTCAAGCAGGAGGAGAAGGAGGAGCTACTGGAGAAGAATATTTTAGAGCTTCTGTGGACGGACAGCCTTTTGCTGCAGATACAGATCTAGCTTCTTTAATTGGAGGACAAATAAACGGTAGTGGAGCAGGTACTATATTAACAGGACAGGGAAGTACAAACAATGGAACTTTTATCAATTTTAATATTATTGGTTATAATGGTGTTGGAACCTACCCAGTAGGAGACGATATAAGCAATCAAAGTGGCATTACCTATGGAGAACTTAGTGGTACTAATGTAAGCGCATGGGTGTCTAATGGTATTATTGCTATTACAGGACTTATAGAACCAGGCAGTATTGTTGTTACTTCACAAGATGATGATGGAGCACAGGGAACTTTTTCTTTTCAAGGCTATAACGGAGTAGATGAGACAACCAAAAATATAACAAGTGGTGAATTCAAGATTATTTTCGATAATTAATAAAAATAGTATATAAAATCTCATTTTTGAGGTTTTTAAAAGGCCGGGAGTACCCATTGTGGTTCTTTCGGCTTTTTGCGTGAATGAAGTTTGAATAATACGCTAAATGCCTTATTGTGTTTTCATATAATATGTTGCATTTTTGATGTATAATTATATGACATAATTTGTTTTACACTATAACTAGTTGAGGAGCTTTTTTAGTGTGCAAGCCTCATCTTTGGATGGAGCTTTATTTCTGAAATATTAAATATCTGCTTTATGTTTGCTTTTGGTAGCGTCCCTTTTTCTAGTGTATTTTTTTATTTTAATTATAAAAAGATCAAAAAAACGCATACACTATCTTGTGTAGATCTAGAGCAAAAAATACAAAGGCATAAAAATCAAATTTCAAAAAGGAGTACAGCCTTGCAATCGTATGATCTTTCTAAACACAATATTTCCGAAGCACTTTTTGTGCAGCCCGAAATAATTATCTAATTTTAAGGGAAAACTAAATCAAAAAGTGTGAGAAGATTTACCATATCATTTTCTGTATTATTGGTGTTTTTATGTTGTTCATTACAAGCGCAAAAAGCCCCTTCTATAATAGACAGTTTACTCCAAGTCGCTACACTTCAACAAGGTGACAGCTTGGTGAGTACCTTCAATGAACTTTCTTGGGAGTATCGAAACTCTAATCAAGATAGCGCTGTTTTCTATGCGAAAAATGCCTTAAATTTATCTTTAAAAGAGTCTTATACAAAAGGTATTTCAAGTTCTTTAAATAGTATTGCTAGTGTCTTTCAGGCTAATGGACAATTGGATAGTGCATTGGTATACCACAATCATAGCCTAGAAATTAAGGTGCAAGAAAAAGATTCTATAGGTATAGCAGACACCTTTAATAACCTAGGAATCGTATATGATGAACAAGGAGGTTATGCCAGATCTTTAGACTATTATTTTAACGCACTTAGGATCTATGAAAATAATAGTGGTGACTTTAGTAAAATAGCCATGGTTCTAGGCAACATAGGTATTGTCTATAAAAAGTTAAATGAATTTCAGAAAACGGTATCCTATTACCAACGTGCCCTAAAAATTTATGAAGACAATAAACATGAAGTAGGGATTGTTATTACCAAAGGAAATTTGAGTTCATTACAGCTACA
>JBNMOX010000131.1:0-5314 GCA_051275835.1 Patiriisocius sp. | reverse complement strand
AACATAATCTCTAAGTAGTCTTCCGTTTTCTAAATCATACAATACTAACCTTTCAGGTTCCGTACTTCCTCCAGAAACCGTATTTTTATCTACATAAAAAATAAGGTTAGCTTCATTAATTAGCCAATTATTTTGGCGTATTTCATCCAACTCATCAGCCACGCCATTTCCATCATTATCATCTCCAAACAGCTCAACCACAGTAAGAACACCATCGCCTCCTCTTACATACAATTTATCTTCTCCATTAACTAAATTTGGATTTTCCAAATCACTCTGTATTTCTGGGTTTAGTTCGTTCTCAAATACGTTCACGTTAATGGCATCAAAGAGTAAGGTTATTTTCTTCTCTTCTCTTGTTGAAGGCACCTCAGGATCATCATCTGAAGGAATCGAAGTATTGAAATCTGGTTGGTCAAATTCTGAAGTAAAATAAATATCTAATTTCGCATCGGCCATATTAAACTTCACTAAGTTCGTATCTGTACCGTTTACTTCAAAAAACATACCTCTAAAATATTCTCTGAAATTACTATTATTTAAGAGCTCTGGCGTTCCTTCCATACGCAATATTTTATCTCTAAAAAATTGCTTTGGTAACATCACACGAATTCCAGGAGTCACGACAGTATTTGTTTCGGTGTCTTCACCAGAGTCATCCACCTCTGTGGTGGTTTCTGTATAACCTTCGGCAGAAGGCACAAAATCAGTAATGGTATGTATTAAAGTCCCTTTGAAACTTTGAAATAAAGGGTTTTGATTACTATAATAATTTTGAGTAAGCTCAAAACCAGTATTTGGATCAAAATCTCTCAAAAAATAATTAGACTCGAAAATAGAAATATCCATAGGAGTATTCCCGTAGATAGAGTCTAAGGTATATGTTGTGTTTTGTTCATCATCTGTTGTAGCATCACCAAAATAGGGGATATACAGTACAACACTATCCAGTATAGGAAGAAAATTAATGGTTGGATTAGTCTCCTCTAGCACCACTTGGGCTAGTAAGTTTATCTTAGACATCCCATAAACAGGATCATTATAGATACCTAGTTGATTTGTTAACAATCCATTGGTTTGGACTGCTTGCAGCTTTCTACTATAAGAGAGTATTGTTTTGGAAGCATCAAGGGTTGTATTTACATCTTGGTCTCCAATAATTCCAGAGCCTATTGTTCCTAAATCTTCTTCACAGGATGCCATCAATACAATAGCAATCAATACTAACAATAGTTTTGGTAATGCATTCTTAATCTTCATAAGCTATTTCTAAAAGTATATTATTCTCCTAATACTTTTGATTGGTAAAAATCTAAATATTCTCGCTCAACATCTTCCTTATGTTGATATGGTAAGACTGGCTTATCAATACCTTCTATGTATGTCTCTAACTCTTCTGAAATATCCTGTGAACCTATAATAACTGCATCTGAATTATCAATGGCTATTTTCATTACATTTTCAAAAGTAGGTGAGTCCAAAGGTTTTAATACTTCTTCATCGATAGCATCAAACATAATTTTGTTAGCAACTTCAGGATTTAGCATGCCACTAAATCCTTGATTGTATACAGACGTTACTATTTTACTGTTTTCAAACAAAGACTCATTCCCATAGTAATTTCTTAAATACAATGGTAAAAAAGAAGCCAACCAACCATGTACATGAATAATATCTGGTGACCAGTTTAGTTTTTTTACAGTTTCAATCACCCCTTTGGCAAAGAAAATAGCACGCTCATCATTATCTTCAAAAAAGTTTCCTTCCTCATCTGCATAGGTTGCTTTACGCTTAAAATAATCTTCATTATCAATAAAGTACACTTGCATACGCTCTTTAGGAATAGAAGCTACTTTAATAATTAATGGCATGTCTAAATCATTAATCACAAGATTCATGCCTGAAAGACGAATTACTTCATGTAATTGATGTCTGCGCTCATTAATATTTCCATAACGAGGCATGAATATGCGAATCTGACCCCCGTTATTATTTACCATTTTTGGTGCTTCAAACGACATGGATGAAATCTCAGTTTCTGGTAGGTATGGTATTACTTCTGAAGAAACATACAAGACTCTCTTATCTTTCATACAATCTTTATTTTAAGTGGTAGGTTTTAAACGTGCAAAATTACGAAAATTTATGCAGATTGCTTTCAATATCTTAATTTTGCTTTCACATTAAAAATAAACTATGGAAGTCTTTACTGAAAACTTAAAACTAACCAACGCATTGGGCCCATACAAAAACTCAAAAAAAATTGGTCTTGTCCCTACGATGGGTGCTTTGCACCAAGGTCATTTATCTTTGGTAAGCCAAGCCTTGAATGAAAACGACTGTGTCGTGGTAAGCATTTTTGTAAACCCGACCCAATTTGGCAATGAAGGTGATCTTATTAACTACCCCCGCACGCTACATAAAGACGTAGCACTTTTAAAAACGTTACAAGGAACTATATTTGTATATACCCCTGAAGCCAAAGCACTCTATAACAATCATGTAGCAGCTAAAACATTTAACTTTGGCCCTATTGCCAATGAAATGGAAGGCAAGCATCGTCAAGGCCATTTTGACGGCGTAGGGACTGTCGTTTCTTTATTATTTAAGGCAGTAGCACCTACCGCTGCATATTTTGGAGAAAAGGACTTTCAACAATTACAAATTGTAAAAAAAATGGTTGCCTTAGAAAAACTTCCAGTCACCATAATAGGATGCTCCATCGTAAGAGAAACAAGTGGTCTAGCGATGAGTTCACGAAACAAAAGGCTAAATACTCAGGAACTTGAAGCCGCTACTATTATCAATAAAAGCTTACAAATGGTGGCAGAAAATTTCAGAAAAAAATCAATTTCTGAACTCAATACTATGGTAGCAAACTGCTTTAAAGAGAGCCGTTTGACATTAGAGTACTTTGAAATTGCCAATGAAAAGACGCTTAAAACAGTACAAAGAAAACGAAAAGGTAATACCTATCGTGGTTTTATTGCAGCATTTGTAGGAGAAATTCGATTAATAGATAATTATAGATTAAATTAATTTTTCTGGTTTCTGAATTCTGAATTTCATCTATCTTTGCTCCTATGTTTATACACGTTGTAAAATCTAAAATTCACAGAGTTAAAGTAACCGGTGCAGACCTCAATTACATTGGTAGTATTACCATAGACGAAGATTTGTTGGATGCTGCTAATATTGTGGAAGGAGAAAAAGTTCAAATTGTAAACAACAACAATGGCGAGCGTCTTGAAACATATGCAATTCCTGGACCTAGAGGAAGTGGCGAAATCACATTGAATGGCGCGGCTGCTAGAAAAGTTGCTCCTGGAGATATTTTAATTTTAATCACCTACGCCCTTGTGACGCGAGAAGAGGCAATACAATTCAAGCCATCTTTGGTATTCCCTAACGAACATAATTTGCTTACTTAGTTTGAACACAATACTTTCAAAAATTTTAAAAATATCCATCCCGCTAGCATTGGGTGTTTTTCTAATATGGTATGTGTACAACCTGTTTACTCCTGCGCAACTAGAAGAACTTACTGCCTATATTAAAAATGCAAATTATTGGTTTGTTGGAGTCTCTGTTGCCTTCAGCCTTTTAAGTCACCTATCAAGATCTCACAGATGGTCTTTTATGTTAGAACCTTTAGGCCACAAACCAAAATTAGCAAACAATTTTATGGCGGTTTCTGTAGCTTATTTAATGAACCTTTTTATTCCTAAAAGTGGTGAGGTTTCGCGAGCTATTGTACTTGACAGGTATGAAAAAGTTCCATTCTCAGCTGGTTTTGGAACCATTATAAGTGAACGGATTGTTGATCTAATATTCTTGCTTGCCTTTACTACCATTGCCCTTGTTTTAAAATTTGATATCCTCTACAGCTATATTTCTGAAAGTCTACCACCCTCGTTACTGTATATGGCCATAGGAGCTATCATTGTATTAGGTATGGTAGTGTTTGTATTTCTTAAATTCTCTAAATCCAATGCAAATTTAAAAATTAAAACATTTGTTTTGGGCCTAAAAGATGGGGTTTTAAGTATTCTTACCATGAAAAAGAAAATCCCTTTTATAGGTCACTCATTTGTTATTTGGGGCTTGTATTTACTTTCTTTTTATACCGCAACGCAAGCATTACCTGAAACGGCAAGCATCAGCTTTGGCACTATTATAATTGCCTTTGTTGTTGGGAGTTTCACCTTTGCTTTTACCAATAGTGGTTTTGGAACGTATCCCGCGGCTATTGCAGGAATTCTAATACTATTTGATGTTCCCTTTACTGTCGGAACTGCTTTTGGGTGGATTGTCTGGACGTCAAATATTGCCTCAATTGTTTTTATTGGTGCGGCCTCTTTAATATTACTTCCTATCTACAATAAGAACAAATAGTAAGGTATGCTCTAAAGAATGACGTATCCAAACAAAGATTAATGAGTTGCATTCTTCTTAAGAAATTCTTTGCAAAGCAAATGATTGTATTACATCTTGATGCTTTATAGCCCAACAGTTCAATGTATAAGGTTTGTGTTGTAATTGAAGTTTCTTAATGATATTACTTCTATGCTTTTCTACCGTTCTAACCGAAGTTATTAATTTTTCAGAAATTTTTGTAGAGGTTTTATAAATTCCTATCAGTGCCAAAATAGTAATTTCTGTTTGTGTCAAATCATCTAGCTTACCTAGAGAGTCATCAACAACTTCAAGGTCTTTTAACTTAGAGCTAATAAACATTTTCCCTCTCAACACTGTCAGTATTGCAGGGCTTATGTCTTGGAATGAGTCTTTTATGGACACACATCCATCTACCTGTAAAGAATTTGCAATTAAAAGATTGTTATAGTTTTCTTCTTTAAAAAGTACAACACATTTTGTTTTGATTCCTCTACATTTTATTTCTTTAATAATTTCAAAAACACAAATATCATTAAACTTTGAATCTAGAATAGCTAGTTTAGGTTGTTCTCTTAAGATGTATCGTAATGCCTTGATTCCGCTTGTAATTTCTTTTTGAATATCACACTGAATAAGTGAAATTTCATTTTTTATACCCTGTAAAGATAATGGGCTGTTATGCGCTAGAAGTACCGACACCTTTTCCATAATAAAATGCAATAAATAGTTTAGAAACCTATACCTCTTCTTACATTTAAAAAAACAAGGCCTTTAATTGTAAATACTAATTAGTGCAAAACAAAAAAATGCGGTATAGCCTAATTTTAGTGAATGAAAATAAGAAATTTTAAGATTAGTTGAACATCAAATATAGAAGATAATAAGTAATTACCTACAAAAAAATCATACTATCCCA
>JBNMOX010000130.1:0-5376 GCA_051275835.1 Patiriisocius sp. | reverse complement strand
TAAAAACCTAATCATAATAAATATGGATACCATTAATTTAAGAAATATTAAAAAAATGAGATTGGAACGTCATTGGTCCCAGGAACCATTGGCAGAAATGAGTAGATTAAACACCAGTACGATACAACATCTTGAAAATGAAGGAAATACGGGTCTATAATTATTGAAATCTTTGACGTCTGTTTTTGAAAGAAATATTGTGGATTCTAATAAAAACACGAAATTGGAACAGATTAGAAAAGAAGAAGAATACGTTCAAAAAATCAAGGGGCTTTATAAATTTATTACCCTTGCAACTTTAAGTTTAATCGTACCATTAATTCTTGGTATTAATGACGCAGCTAATTGGCCCATTTTTCTATGGATACTATTTTCTTGGGCAGTAATAATCGCCATTTATTCACTCAATGTTTTTGATTTCTTTGGGGAGGAGTGGAAAAGAAAATTGATTCAGAGGAAATTCAACAAAAAATAAGCAAAAGGAAGGAAATAATACGTCCAAAGAAATGAAAGCCTATTTCAAATTTTTGAGGATAAAATCTAATGTCCCATTAGTGTTCTCGTTAACATCAAATGCAAAGTTGGTATATCGGTTATCTGTAACCAAGCCTTCTTCTTTCCATTGGCTTACTATGTGCTTATTTTCTAAAGAAACTTTACCAGATAATAAAGGGGTTAAATCTTCTTTATTGGAATAAGCATCATATATCTTTTTAAGCCCCGTGAGATACATATAATCTTTAGTAAACCCTCCACCTCTGTGAGCTCTTAGTGTAATGTTGTATGTTTCTTCTCTATTAAGTTTGTATTGATTATGTAGTAAATCAAAAGTGTCACAAAAATTAAAACCCCGATGTAAACTATCTGCTGCAATCACCCGATAGGATAGTTCTTTTAAACGATGTAATGTAAGGCAACCACTCATGTATTCGCTAAAAACAGAAAGCCCCTCTTGAGTTTCTACATTCCTAGGAAAGCCATTCGAAAATATTTTTAGGGGTTGGCTAATACCGTTATAAGTAGTCACTAAATGGACACCTATTTCATGATTTGCTAGTACCTTCAATTGGTTGGCACTAAACCGATGGTTTTTTTTAAGAATAAGGGTTTGTGTATTATTTTGAACCATGGCTGCCGCAGAAATCTTCGTAGAATACTTTACATTCAATGGAAAACCAAAGGCAGCTACAAATTCTGCAAAATAGGCAGCCGCTTCGCCAACACTAAAAATGGGAAACATTTCATTGTCATACTCGGCATCCTTAAAATGTAGAATAAACTTAGCGTTGTCTACATCCTTATCTGTTGGAGTACCAAAAGACTTTAAGGCATTATAATAAAATTTTGAACCCTGCCCAATGGTTTCTATACACTGTATCAAACTAGAATAGTCATAAATAACATCTCTATAAAAGGATCTAGAGGCGTCATCTTTTATAGTATCTACTTCTTGAGAGAATATTTTTTGCTGTAACTTATGTGCATCAAAATCGATTTTTCGATACTTAAAATTAGGATTTACATTGTATTTGGATGCAAAGAAATTCCGCTTTTCTTGCTCTATATTGATTGGATTAATATAGTTAAGCAACTCAATTTTTTGAACCATTTGGTTCAATTCTGTATCAATCTTTACAAGATTAGGGTGTGCTGCTATGGCTGTTTGCGTAGTCATTTACAATTATTTGGGAACGGTCAAAGATACATTTATTTAAAGGTTTGATAAAACGCGTGAGCGTGTTCTTTTAGTTTGTATTGCATCTGTTGTTCTATTGCATGCACTATTTCTGGATAGATGATTTGCTTATATTCATCACAATACACCTTTTTAAATTCTGTAGCCAGCACGAGTGTATCTTTAAAATGTTGGGTGATATACTTTAGAAAGTAGCCATTACCTTGAAAGGTGTCATTAATTTTTGACGTAGCTTCCATGTTATATGGTAACACTAATTCTTCCAAAGAAGCCCGCCAAGACTCTACGAAATCTCCAAAACGAGAGGTGTCAATATTGGCAGTGCCCAGATTAACAACAGGTACTTCTCTGTCCCATCTGCGCCAATTATAGCTATGCATATCATAGACAATAACTGCACCAAATTTAGTTTCTAGTTTACGTAACAAAGCATGTACAACTGTATAAAAAGCTTCATGCTTGGCTAGGCTTTTAGTATGCTGTTCTTTTGGTAAAGGAGATTTCCAAAGTCTTTTTCCCCAAGCGTCTTCATATATAGCAGTATCTGGATCCCGATTTAGATCATATTCAAATCTACTATCACAGCCTGCAATAACGATAGGATGTGTTTTTACAAATTCTTTGGTACAAGGGTCTTCTTCAAACCAACGATCATATTCGGTATGCAAACAATTGTCCCATAGTTCTTTCCTAAATTGATGTCCGTCATGGACAGCAGCACAAGCATAGGGAGCATAATCATCTATTTTGAGGGTAAAGGAATAATCTAATACGACAGCTTCAAAGCGTTCTTCCTTTTCTATTTTTTTAATAATTTCTGAAATAGAAAGTCTTTCCATAGGCATCATCAATTGGTAATCTCATTGTTAAAAACACGGAACACTAAAATTAGGCATCAGATACGTGCTTACGTAGTTTGGTTCTTCTTTCAAAAGCGGTAACGCGTTCTTGAACTTTATCTTCTACAAAATCTATAATCTTTTCTTGTAATCTAGTTTTATATACTTTATTGATATAGGTAATTCCTCCTGGTGACATCACATTTACCTCTACCAACATTCCACCAATAACATCTATACCACAGAAATAGAGTCCGTCTTTTACTAATTTAGGCCCAATACGGCGACAAAGCTCCTTTTCTTGTTTGCTTAAACTGTGTTTTTGTACTGTACCACCGGCACTCACATTACTTCGATGATCTTCTTCACCAGGAACCCGTTTCATAGCTCCAATAGGTCTCCCATTTAGCAATAAAATTCGCACATCTCCTTCTTCTGCTCCTTCTATATATTCCTGTAAAATCACATAGTTTGAAGTCCCATCTTTATTGGTGATATAAAAGTCCAACAAAGAATTAATACTCTTCATTGCTCTTTTTTCAATCAATATTACACCAGATCCACCAAAACCATTTAAAGGTTTTAAAATCATTTTATCTGGACCCTCTTTGATTATTTTTTTAAGATATTCTTTATTTTTAGTAACGTGTGTTTTTGGGATTATTTCATTTTTATCATCTTCAAAAACAGCCGTGTATAGCTTATTATTTGCACGTCGGATACCATCTAAATCATTCATAATAAACACATCATCTTTCACACTATCCAAAAAATTTAGCATAATCATGTCAAGGGGTGGGTTGCTACGTAATACAATCACATCAAACCCTGCAAGGGGTAGCATCTCATCATAAAATTTAGACTTATTATGAAATGATTTTAAATTACTTGAAATTTTTTCAGACCTTATTAAACATTTACAAAAAGCAAAAGCTACACTATCTCGTATCGTTAAATTAGAGGGGGTAGTCGTTGCCATTCCATGACCGCGTTTAGCAAACTCATTAATCATGGCTAGGGTAGAATCATTTTCGGGATCCATTTCTTCCCAAGGGTACATAATAAAGCAAACATTCATAATCGTTATTTTTTAGGTGATATGTAATCTTTTATTGAAAAGTTAAAATAAACTCAATTTTTTTTAAAATGAGTAGTATTTTTGTGAATCAAATTTAAATATAAATCATGGATTATCAAAAAACCTTAGACAAAATAATAGATCTCGCAAGTGATTACGGTATCAAAGTAATTGGGGCCATTGCCATTTGGATCATTGGATCTTGGATTATTAAAACAATGATGCGTAGTGTAGTTAAAGTAATGGACAAAGCAGGCTATGAAGCAGGTCTAAAAAAGTTTCTTTTAAACCTTATTGGTTGGATTTTTAAAATATTATTAGTTCTTACTATTTTGGCAAATCTTGGTATTGAAACTACATCTTTTGCTGCTATTCTAGCTGCCGCAGGTCTAGCTATTGGTATGGCATTACAAGGGTCTCTTAGTAACTTTGCTGGCGGTGTAATGTTAATGGTGTTTAAACCTATTAAAATTGGTGATTATATTGAATGCCAAGGAGAAGCAGGTACTGTAAGAGAAATTGAAATCTTTACCACCAAGCTTATAACGCCAACAAATAAGCTTATAATTATTCCTAACGGAGCTTTGTCTAATGGAAATATTGTAAACTATTCTGAAGAAGGTACCTTACAAATCAGACAAACAATAGGAGTTTCTTATGACGCAGATATAAAACAAACTAAAGATGTATTATTGAATATATTAACATCACAAGAAAAGGTGTTAAAAGATCCTGCTCCTACTATTAATGTTGAAGCACTAGGAGATAGTTCCGTTGACTTTGCAGTCCGTTCATGGGTTAAAACAGAACATTATTGGGATGTCATATTTGAAACACTAGAAAGAGCTAAAAACGACTTAGACGCTGCTGGTATTGAAATACCATACCCACACAGTGTTGAAATTCAAAAAAAGGGATAATAAAGACAGTATCTAGCTATTGAAAAAGGCAGCCAAAATGGCTGCCTTTTTCATACAATAAAATCCTATTAATTACTGGTTATTCTAATATTGTCAATGGCAATATCCTCCTCAGCTGAATTAAAATTCATTGTGATTCGAATATTTAATGAATTTCCAGATGCTATTGGGATGTTTTTCATGAAATCAGTCCATGTATCTGTAATAAATACTGCGTTATCCCCTATCCCATTAAAGTCTTCATCAAGTGAAGGTTCTTGATTGCTTGCGTCTTGAGTTTCTACCCAAAGTAATGGTTGGTATGCACCGCTATCAATATTATAATCTATGTGCATTAAATCACTTCCATCCCAATCTTCATTAGCCCCTTGATCATCTTCTGCAAGTAACACCTCAAAAAGCACGTTCGTTTCTCCTGTTACAACAATATTAGAAATAATTAAGGTTTGTTGAGAACTTGCCGTACCTCCTTGCAAATCATCTAAATTCTGACCTGCAAACAAATAGCTACCATCCATGCTACCATTTAGTATAACACCTGTATAGGAGCTTTCCATCCCTCTTGAAAAATAATGAGTCCCATTTAATTCTTCAGGTATACTTGTATTATAACGAGTACCATTGCCATTCGTTTCAAAAGATTCTTGAAATGGTATGGTAAGTGTGACCAAACTATCATCGTCAAAAATGGTTAGGGTATTTGTGTTTTGAGTGCCCATACTAGCAGTTCCAAATCCACCACTAAGCACTGTAGCCGTAAACACAATAGATTCACTAGGTTCCATTGCCGAATCATTTGTAATTGAAAATACAGCACTGGCAGTATAAGAAGTAACACCAGCT
>JBNMOX010000129.1:0-5376 GCA_051275835.1 Patiriisocius sp. | reverse complement strand
AAGGGTACTCCATATAATCACCCAAATTTTCTTCCTGGAAACATTTACAAAGAAGGAAAATTACTTGCAGAAAACATTGCCGTGCGTTACAATGCAATTGCTGATGAAATGGAAGTAAAAGAAACAATAGCGTCACCAGAAGAAGACGCAAGAGTTTTAACGAAATCTCCAGATGTTTATGTGAAAATCCTCAATGATATATTTGTTTTTGTACCCTATCAAGGAGGTATCGAAGAAGGAGGTTATTTTGAAGTATTACAAGAAGGAAAAAAGATTGCCTTATATAAAAAACAAATAAAAGATTTTACCCCAGAAAAGAAAGCTACATCTTCTATTACAAAAAAAGTTCCTGCACAATTTAAAGATAAGCCTGTTTATTATTTAGTGACTAAAAACGGAAAGTTTTATCAATTGCCAAGATCTAGAAATAAGAAACTAAAAGTTTTTGGGGAAAAAGAAAAAGAAATGAAAAAATATGTAAAGACAAATGATTTAAACCTTAATGAAGAAAAAGATCTTCTTAGGGCCGTAACACATTTTGACACTTTATAAGCCCATAAAATAACTAAAACCAAAAACCTATAAAATTTATAGGTTTTTTTATATTATGAATAAAACAATTTTCACTCTTTTACTTCTAGTTATCTCTTTTAGTATTTCTAATGCACAAGGCCTTACCGACATATCACTAATGAAAATTAATGATGCCGCAGCCAAAGATGAAGGTTCCATTGATTTTGATAACCCGAACACCTATATTGGAACCCCCTATAGTAATCCTAAATTTGTATTAGGTTCTATCCTAAGAAATGACACTGTTATATTTAATATGGTTGCACTTCGCTACAATGCCATCAGCGACCAAATAGAAATTAAAGAAACACTCATAACTCCAAATGAAGAAATAAGAAACCTTAAAAAGTCTGCAGCACTCGTTGCTAAAATGGGGGACACAAAATTTATTTTTATGCCTTTTGACGGGAGCATTAGTGAAGGTGATTTTTTGGAGGTTATCTATAAAGGAACCCAAGTCGATGTATTCAAAAAGCATGTAAAAGATATACGATACCCAATCAAAGCATCTTCATCAATAACAAGAGATACACCTGCAAAATTTTCGGATAAACCTTTGTATTTTTTAGTAACAAAAAGACAGCAGTTTTATCAGTTTCCAAAATCTAGGAAAAAAAAATTCAAGGTGTTTGGCGAAAAAGAAAAATTGATGAAACAATATGCAAAAGAAGAAAAGCTTGATATTAATACCGAAGAAGATCTAATCGCTATTGTAGCGCACTTTGAAAAACTATAAGTAATCTCGTATTACTATACTACCAATTATAGTATAGGGAACTATTAAAGGGCCGCTCATGTTATAGAGCGGCCCTTTTGTTTTTAATATTTCAGAAGAGTATCTATTATTGCGCAAATACTTTTTCTCCACTCGCTTCTTGTGCTTTAAGTTTTTGAACCAATGCCAATGCATCAGGAACAACATCGCTACACAAAATAATTAAAGAACCTTTTTTAGCAGTATTTACAGCAAAGGTAATAGCTTCTTTTTCGCTAGGGATTACAGTGGTTTTAATCTTTGGGTTATTCATTTTAATACCGTCTTCTAGCATCTTAATAAGCTCTTCTTCCGTTTTACCTCGAAGTCGTTTATCTTGACGGATTATTATTTCATCGCTCATTTCCGCAGCAATACTACCTATCAAGTTATTATCTTCTTCTCTTCTATCTCCTATTCCCGCGATAATACACACTTTATGAGTGGCTTCAAGATTATCTGCAAATTGCTTTAATGCACGCATTCCCGAAGGATTATGGGCGTAATCAAGTAGAATACTGAAATTTTCAAACTTGAAAAGATTGAGTCTTCCTGGTGTTTGTGCTGCGCTTGGAATAAAAGTTTCTAAAGCCGTTTTCATGTCTTCAATACTAATGCCTTGAACATGTGCAGCCAAAACAGCAGCCAAAACATTTTGAATCATAAAATCTGCCTTCCCTCCATAGGTCAACGGTATGTCAACTGCCCTCATCACACGCATTTTCCAAGCTCCCTTACATATGGTTACAAAGCCATTTTCATAAACAGCAGTAACACCACCACGCCTTTGTAAAGCCTTAATACGACTATTATTTTCATCCATAGAAAACAAAGCAACATTACACTCTAAACTCCTACGCATTTCATAAACTAAATCGTCATCTGCGTTTAAAATAGCATAGCCTTCTGGCAATACGGTTTCTGGCACTACGCCTTTTACTTTTGCTAATTGTTCTATGGTATGAATTCCTTTTAAGCCCAAATGATCTGCTGATACATTTGTAACGATGGCGACATCACATTTTTTAAAGCCTAAACCAGCGCGTAACAAACCGCCACGTGCGCATTCTAGCACTGCAAAATTTACAGTAGGATCTTTTAAGACAAATTCTGCACTAGCAGGACCTGTGCAATCACCCGTCATTAATAATCTGTTTTGAACATACACACCATCACTCGTAGTATACCCTACACGATATCCTTTCATTTTTGCCATGTGGGCAAACAATCTACTGGTAGTGGTTTTACCATTGGTTCCTGTAATAGCAGTTATAGGAATCCGCCCCGTATCTCCTTGTTTTGGAAATAGTTTATCAATCACAGGTCCCGCTACATTTCTTGGCAATCCTGTAGTAGGCGCTAAGTGCATTCTAAATCCTGGCCCAGCATTTACTTCTAGCACAGCGCCTCCAGTTTCAGAGAGTGGCTTTGAAATGTCTGTGGTCATAATATCAATACCACAGATATCTAAATCAATAACTTTTGAAATCCGCTCTGCCATAGACACATTTGCTGGATGCACAATATCAGTAATGTCTTCTGCGGTTCCTCCAGTGCTTAAATTGGCTGTATCTTTAAGTATTAATTTTTCATCTTTAGCGATAACAGAGTCTAAAGTATAACCTGCATCTTTTATGATATTTAATGTTAGTTCATTTGTAGTAATTTGAGTCAGGACTTTTTCATGACCATAGCCACGCCTTTCATCTCTATTTACCTCGGCTATTAATTGTTGGATGGTCAAAGTTCCATCACCTATTATATGTGCTGGTGTTCGTATCGCTGCAGCAACTAGGACATTATTAATAACAAGCAATCTATAATCATCACCTGTTATGAATTTTTCAACGATAATAGCACCGCTTTTAGAGCTATTTTTTGCGTGGTGAAAAGCTTTTATAGCGTCTTCATAATTTTGAATATTTACAGTAATCCCGCGACCGTGATTTCCATCAACAGGTTTTATTACTAGCGGATATCTTACATAATCACAGGCTTCCTTCAAACTACGTTCTCGTCTTATAATATCACCTCTTGGCACTTCAACTTCAGCCTGTTCTAATAAATACTTAGTATCTTCTTTATCACAAGCTAACTCTACACCTATACTTGACGTTTCTGAGGTAACTGTTGCTTGGATTCTTTTTTGATTGGCACCATATCCTAACTGGCATAATGAATACTTATTTAATCGTATCCATGGAATACCTCGACTCTCTGCTTCCTCAACAATGCTTCCTGTACTAGGCCCTAAGCGCTGCGCTTCTCTCAACTCACGCATTTCTTGAATGTCATCTGCAAGATCATAATCTTCTCCAGAAATCAATGCTTCACATATTCGAACAGAGGCTTTTGCAGCATAGCGTCCCGCATCTTCTTCTATATACGAAAAGACTACATTATACACTCCTTCTTCTCCATAGCCCCGTGTACGTCCAAAACCGGTATCCATACCCGCCAAGGTTTGAACTTCTAATGCAATGTGTTCAATAATATGTCCCATCCAGGTACCTTCTTCAACACGTTGAAAAAATCCGCCTGGAGAACCAACACTACACCTATGTGAGTACATCGTTGGAAACAAAGCTTCCAATCGCTCGCGAAACCCTTCAATTTTATTACTAGGAAGCTCTTCCATTTCCTCAAGATCTAATACCATAACAATTAATTTATGGCGACGAACCGACCAATAGTTTGGGCCTCTCATAGCATTTATTTCACGTATTTTCATAGAGTTGATTTTAATATAGTTGTTGGATTAAAAATAGTAGAACAAACCCTAAATATATATATTTTCTAAGACTATTTACGTTATTTTTGCCGTCCACTTAATATTTCAGCATGAAGGCAAAAGGAATCTTAATTCCTATAGGAGGAAATGAAGACAAAGGAATTGAAGAAAATGAAATTTACAATCTCGAATATATAGAGGATGGAATCCTGTCTCGTGTTGTAAGAGAAGCAGGTGGAATAAACGCCGAAATTTTAATTATCCCAACCGCATCAAGCATTCCTGAAGAGGTAGGTGAAAATTATATCCAAGCGTTTGGAAAATTAGGTTGTACTAATTTATTTGTCATGGATATTAGAGAACGTGAAGATTCTGATATCCCAGACTATATTACTAGAATGAAAACCGCAGCATGCGTCATGTTTTCTGGTGGAGATCAATCTAAAATCACAGGTAAAATTGGGGGTACCCAATTGCATGATATCATGTTACAACGTTACCGAGAAGAAGAATTTGTAATTGCAGGAACCAGTGCTGGCGCTATGTGCATGAGTCATGAAATGATTAAAGGCGGTAGTAGCCAAGAATCTTTTATTAAAGGAGCTGTGGGCATGAACCAAGGAATGAGCTTTATTCCTGAATTAATTATTGATAGTCATTTTATTAGACGTGGCCGTTTTGGACGTATGGCAGAAGCTGTAGCCCGGTTCCCAAAATTAATTGGTGTGGGATTAGCAGAAGACACAGGACTTATCATTAAAAATGGAGCATTTGAAGTCTTAGGCTCTGGAATGGTTATTTTATTTAATGCCAGAAAAGCAAAACATAATAATCATGCTCTATTAGAGGAAGGAACATCTATGTCTTTGGTAAATTTAAAAACACATATTTTGGCAAGCGGTGATCGTTTTAATATTAAGAAAAAGACGGTACGAGTAAGCCCCTTGAGTATCCCTGTAGTAGAAGGATAATGTATTTCTTCTTATTGAGAGAATGAAAAAAGGGGGCAAAGACAGCTAACCGTTAATTGTTATACTTCTTTATAAATCGATATTTCTGTTTCACCAGTACTCTTTTTAAATCCTCTATACATACCTTCTGTGTTAAAAGGCATACTAATATTTCCAGATGCATCTATAGCAATTAAGCCTCCATCACCACCAATTTTTAAAATTCGGTTTTGAATAACCTCAGTAGCAGCTTCATGAAGCGAAAGCCCTTTATATTCCATTAAGCATGAAACATCGTAGGCCACAACACCTCTAATAAAAAACTCACCACTTCCTGTACAACTTACGGCACAGGTCATATTGTTTGC
>JBNMOX010000128.1:0-5410 GCA_051275835.1 Patiriisocius sp. | reverse complement strand
CACCATTCCCTTAGTAGAAACACCACAAGAACAACCAACAGATACTCTTTTCAACATTACACCGATTGTTGATGAAATTAATGAGCGCGCTGCTGACACTACAAAAACAGATACCATAAAACCCAATAAAGAATTACTTACAGATATTGTATCCTACTATGGTGAAGATTATGTGTACATAGATAAAAAGGCAAACAAAGTATATATGTACAACAAAGCCTATGTCATATATCAAGATGTACGTATTGATGCAGGAGTCATTGTTTTAGACTATAACACCAATGAAGTCTATGCAAAAGGAATTGATAGTGCAGGAGTATATACACAACGCCCTGTTTTCAAACAAGGAAAAAATGTGGTTGAGCCAGATTCTATAAAGTACAATTATGATTCTGAAAAAGCACTCGTATACAACTCAAGAGGAGAAGATCAAGGCTTTAAATTTATTGCAGAAAAATTCAAAAAAGTAAACGACTCTGTTATTTACTTAAGTAATGTAAAGTTTACAACCTCAAAGAATATAGAAAATCCAGAATATTATTTCTACACGCGAAGAGCTAAATTTGTACCTAACAAGAAGATTGTCACTGGACTCACCAACATGTACATTGCAGATGTCCCTACACCTATTGGACTCCCTTTTGCATTTTTTCCTTTGACAGAAGATAGACAATCTGGATTTATCATACCAACCATTGGTGAAAATAATAATCGTGGGTTTTTCTTACAAAATGGAGGATATTATTTGGCACTATCAGATTATGTGGATCTTACCATTCTAGGAGATTACTACACTAATGGTAGTTATGGCTTGCGAGCAGAATCTAGTTACGCCCTAAAATATAAGTTTAGAGGAAATATTAATATGCGCTATGAAAGCCTTATTAACAGTGAACGCGGTTTCCCCGATTTTAGTCAGAGCTCCTCCTATAATATTCAATGGAGTCATTCTCAAGATCAAAAATCGAGTCCGAATTCTCGTTTCAACGCATCTGTTAACTTTGGTAGTAGCCGATATTTTCAAGAATCAATTAACCAGTTTAACAATTCTAGTCAGCTAATAAACACCTTAAACTCATCTGTGAGCTATTCAAAAACGTTTGAGGGTGAGCCACAAATAAATACTTCGGTAGCAATTAATTTACAACAAAGTACACAAACTGAGCAGATCAATTTATCATTACCTAACGTCAATGCCAACATGGCCAGGGTATTTCCGTTTGCACCCAAGAATGGAACAAAAAAGGGAATTATTCAAAACATTAATTTTCAATATGATGTAGCTGCACAAAACAGTATAACGACTACAGACTCCTTGTTTTTAAAGTCTGAAATGTTTGATAATGCCTTACTAGGAGTACAACATAGAATTCCTTTAAGTACCAATTTTAAAATTTTAAACTATTTAAGCGCATCCGCTGGAACCACCTATACAGAAACTTGGGCCTTCACTACCTTTGACCAAAGGTATGACGAAACATTAAACGAGGGCAATGGAGGTGTTGTACGTGACACTGTAAGTGGTTTTGACAGCTACAGAACGTATAACTTTAGCACCAGTTTAGGAACAACGCTGTACGGTACTTTTAATGTTGGTGACGAGAACAGTAAAATACAAAAAATTCGTCATGTCATGAGACCTTCTGTTTCGTATAACATCAACCCTGGCTTTGAACAGTTTTATGATGAATATGTAATTCCAGCCACTGCAGACCCCACTATTAATGAAGAACTAGTACAATATTCTAGGTTTGAAAACACCCTTTTTGGCGCTCCTGGACAGACTTTTAGCAGTAATATTGGCATTGGCCTTAGCAATACCTTAGAGGCTAAAGTAAGAGATAGAGATAGCACTGCTACAGAACCCAAAAAAGTGATACTACTTAATAATTTAAATTTTGGTACAGGCTATAATATTGCTGGAGATTCACTCCAATGGAATCCTTTGAGTGTGACAGGATCTATACCAATTATTCCAAAAATGGATGTTAATTTTAGTGGTAGTCTAGACCCTTACGCTCTTGATAATAACAACCAACGTATTGATGTTTTTAATATTGATAATGGCGGTAGTCTTTTTAGACTTACTCGAGGAAATGTGAGTATTAATTACTCCTTTTCAAGCAGAGACTTTAAAAGTCTGGAGAATGATCAAGATGGAGACGATCAAACCTTTAGAAATGGAGGACGACAAGATGACCTTTTTGGTACAAATAATAACACTCAATTTGGTAATAATACTTTTGGAGATGATGACGATGAGGAAGTAAAAACCGTTACCAACAAAGATTGGTACAACTTTAGTATCCCTTGGGATTTACGCTTAGCATACACAATTACCTATAGCAACCAAAGACGTGAAAGTGAAATATCATCACAATCCCTTATGTTTAGTTCCAATTTTGATTTAAGTCCGCGTTGGAAAATTGGAATGTCTTCTGGATATGACTTTAAAAACAAGGGAGTTACTACAACACAATTCCGTTTTCAACGTGATTTAGAAAGCTGGAAATTTAACTTTAATTGGACACCTATTGGTTCTGTAAACACCTCTTGGTACTTCTTTATTGGTATTAAATCTAGCGTGCTTAGTGATATTAAATACGATAAACGTAGAGAAGCAGATCAACAATTATAATAATCAATCGCCTTCGCGGAAATAGGAACATCTTACAATCTGTTTTCATAATTATATATTGAAAAAAATATGAAAAAAATAATACACACAAACAATGCCCCTGCTCCTATTGGGCCATACAATCAAGCCGTACAGTTTGGGAACATGCTTTATACTTCTGGACAAATTGCAATAAATCCAAGTACAGGTGCGCTAGAAATAGAAGACATCAAAGCCGAAACCACTTTGGTTATGGAAAACTTAAAAGCAGTTTTGGATGCTGCAGGTATGACTTTTGAACATGTTATAAAGTCAAGTATTTTTGTGAGTGATATGCATAATTTTACAGCTATTAATAAAGTCTATGCTTCTTACTTCAATGAGGCTACAGCTCCAGCAAGAGAGACTGTTGAAGTTGCAAATTTGCCCAAGTTTGTAAATGTGGAGATTTCTATGATAGCAAGTTTGTAAAGCATGAAAGGATATAAAGCAATAGCAGCATTTACGATACCTTCTGAACTTGCGGTAGTAAAAAGCTTTCTTGAAGCAGCTGGCATTTCATGCTATGTAAAAGATGAACTTACGATACAAGTACACAATTTTTATTCAAACGCAATAGGCGGCATTACCCTAGCGGTAAAAGAGATGGAGGCCGAGCATGCTATAAAACTACTAGGCGCAAATGGTTTTGAAATGCACCTAACAAATATGGATGATGAGAAAACACTTAGCACTGAAGAAGCATCAAAAAAAGAAAAATTATTTAAACTGTTAAAAGGAGCAATTATAAGTGTCGTTATTGCCGCTATTATACTTATAATTATAATCGTTGGACTTCTCATCAAAGGTTAGTTGCCTTCATGAAAAAATATGGAAAAACCAAAATGTCCCTATTGTAAAAGCTGTGATGTTTCAAAACCTAAATATTCTAACAGAGCTTTTGCTATTTCAATACTACTAGTAGGCTTTCCTTTTTTATTTTCAAAAAAAACAATGCATTGTTTTGACTGCGAGAAGGACTTCAAAAAAAAGAAACTATCTTTTAATCTTCGTTATCATTATCATTATCATTCAAGTTTGTAGGAAAATCATTGTCATCGGTAACAATAGGAGTTTCAATTTTTTGACTTTCTTTCGTAATTTTTTTATTGAATAGTTTCTCTATCAACTCACTAAGGGTGTCAAAATCAACAGAATATGACATCCCTAAACCTTGTTCAAAGATTTGATCTTCACCAATAAACTGAATATCTGCTTGGCGGTTAAAAAAGTTCATACGCAATGTTCCATCGTCATTTATTAGCCATTGCACCTCTATATCACCTGCTATAGCGGTTTCGGTAGCACCACTTACAGGTATTCCCACCTTACCATTAATTAAAATACGTTCGTTAATTTGACTTTGGAGCGAAATACCAATTTCATCAGCTGTTTCTTGATTAGGCGAATTAATACCTTGAGAATAATCTAAACCAAGTGTGAATTTCCCGTCTTCATCTTCAAATAATTGATTAACCAAATTACTTACTCTATCTGCCAAAGTTCCTGCAAAATTAGCACCTCCCAAATCATCATTCACAAAATTACCTGTAGTTAATAAAAAGATAGCCTGCTTCTCTCTATCTTCTTTGTTTTGGAGTTTAAAATCTAATGCACTTTTCACAGTAGAACCTGTTCTAGGAAAATCTATTCTAAAGTTTAATTCTGGCTGTATGATTTCACCTGTAAGGTCTACCAAGACATCTACAGGTATTTTTCTATTAAAAGAAGGATTATCTAATAAGGCTGCTGGATTAGCATTTGTAGTATATTTGGCGCTAATATTTAATCGTGCACGATCAGGTTCACCATCCCAATTAATATTTCCACCAGGTACTACAGCTATCTTTTTTTGAATAATCCCACTATATCTAAAATCGTACAATCCCTCAATCACGGTGAATTCTCCCCACATATTAAATTTCCCTTTAGTATCTAAACGTATTAACAGGGTCCCCGCCCCACGTCCTTTTAGGGTAGAGTTATTTACTTTATCAACAACTACTTCTACTTCAGCATTGTCATTTATATCTAAATCAAAATCAACAGAAAGTCCTTTAATTTCTTCAATTATAATCCTCTCACCACTAATGCGAGCTTGTTTCTCTTCTGGAGAAAGAAACTTAATAAAACTATCATCTCCAATAGATTCTGTATCACTTAAGGGAATTTTAAATGTGGTACCCTCTTCAGTGGCTGCAAAAACTTTAATCTCAAGTTCATCTACTGGCCCTTCAATCGTTGCTGTACCACTTATAAATGCAGTACCGTAATACAATTCATCATCGTCTGGAGGGGTATCCAAAACTAATAACCTATCTGGAGCCAATAAATCAAGGTCTAGAATCCAATCTTCAAAATTATTATGGGTAACTACACCAGAAAGCACCCCTTTTGTATCAAACTTAGTATCCGTAATTTCTGTTTCAATAACTTCAAATGCATTTTTTGATACGGCCACTTGCGTATTATTGGCTAAATTAAAATCTGTATTGAGATATGGAATGTTTAAGCCGCTATTCATTAAATTAATTCTTCCCTGTATATCTGGAGCTTTATAATTACCTATAATCTCTACAGCCCCAGAAGCCTTCCCTCTAATATTTGTAATTACGTCTGCTCCAAATTGGCTAAATGCTTGTAAGTTGAAATCGTTTAGCCTTACATCTAGGTCTATTTGTGGCTCTATAGGACTTACATCAATAGTCCCTAGAGCACTAATAGATTTCACACTTTCATTAATAAGTGTGGCAT
>JBNMOX010000127.1:0-5410 GCA_051275835.1 Patiriisocius sp. | reverse complement strand
GCTATTATTGTCAATGTAATTGTTGTGTATGTTGTTTTAAAAACATCAGACAAATTACAGCGATTCCTTGGTAAGAACGGAATTGGAATTATTGAAAAAGTATTTGGCGTTATCTTACTCGCTATTGCGGTAAAACTATTTACTTCAAATATTCAAGAATTATTCAATTAAAGGTATTTTTGCAGTAATAAACATACGCACACATCCCATGAAAATTTTTATTTATATTTTACTCGCTATTGCTGTTCCTATGCTAGTATTTAATGGTACGAACATAGACTTTTCTGCACCTTTTCAGGGAGATAGTTCCGTAGCAGCTATTTGCACACTAGCAGCAGCCTGCGTAAGTGTTATGCTTGTTATTTTATTGATTTCGAAGAAAATTTCAGAAAAAGTAAAACAACAAGGTTAAAATGTCGTATTCCCAAAAAAACCTATAGAACCCCTTATTTTATATTTTCATATCTTGTAATAAAAATGAACAAGCTATGAACAAAGGACTTTTTACGGGTATACTCCTATTTGGCAGTATACTCCTTGCCATTGCACAGCAAGACATTCTTAAAGAATCAGACTGGCATATAGAATACATTATTCTTGATGGAGTAATGCACACCTCACCCATCATAAATGAGCAAGGCTTTGTAAACACAAATATTGATTTTGAAGAAGAGCACACCTACGCCTTAATAAATCCAAATGGCGATAGTTTCTTTGCAGGAACTAGTTATAATGACACAAATATGCAATTTACCTTTGCAAATGGTGTCACCACCCTATTTGGATGTGAACAATATTGCGACTTTGAATCAGATTATTTTGAATTACTAATTGGAGATGGCAACAGTAATACCTTTACGTACGATATTGTATTTGTTACAGTTCCGCCGCAGGATGTAACTGTTCTAACCATTACAAACGCTGAAGGAGATATAGCACAGTATCTAGACCAACCTATTTTAGATACAGACTCTTTTGTTAAAGAAGACATCGCTATCTACCCTAATCCAACGAATGACATTCTTACTATTGATCTTCAAAACGCCATACTGCAATCAGTTTCTATCTACAACACATTAGGAGAACTCATTAAAACAAGCAGTTCTCAAACTGTAAATATCTCTGAATTTCCTAGTGGCTTGTATATTGCTGTTATTAAAGCAGACGGAAAGAAATGGGTAGAAAAAATAATTAAAAACTAGTCCTTCACTGGCGTCACGGGTAATCTTCCTTCTAGTTCCAGTACTTTTTTAATCATTGGGTCTTGTTGATTGCTAATCATTTCTGAAGTCTGATCACCAAACAATTGCTGGGCAAGATTCGCTTTAATCACTAATTTAAGGTTATCCTTATATCTTGCAAAGGTATTGGCATTGTTAATTTTTGCATACTCTAAAAACTCAGCCACAATCGTATCTGAAACCACATAGTTATACACAAATTCAGCCTCAGTTTGATCGACAAAATCTTTGCGACGGGCGTCCAAGTATTCAAAGGCAAAATAACTCATAAAGCCATTGTTAGCGATATATTCAATGGTTTCGTTTTGCAGACTGGTATCCTTTGGCACAAATATATCTGGAATAATACCACCCCCGCCATACACCACTTTACCCTTTGGCGTTACAAAACGCAAAGAGTCATTTACCACAATGCTATCGCTACTTTGCAATTCTCCATTTACATATCGAGACTCATACTCATCATAGTAGGCATCATTTCCTTTTCCATACGGTTTTTGAATAGACCTTCCTGTAGGGGTGTAATAACGAGCAATTGTTAAGCGCACCGCACTACCATCTCCAAGCGCCATTTCACGTTGCACCAATCCTTTTCCAAAAGAACGTCGCCCTATAATAATACCTTTATCATTGTCTTGTAGCGCCCCAGCTACAATCTCACTCGCAGAAGCAGAATTTTCGTTGATCAACACATATAAGGTTCCTTCTTCAAAATCACCTTTAGAGGTGGCAAAACTCTCATCCTCTTCTCCATTTTTATTTTTAGTAACCAAGATAAGTTTATCATCTTCTAGAAACTCATCTACAATATCTTCGGCGGTAGAAATATAGCCGCCAGGATTGTCTCTTAAATCAAGCACCAACTTAGTAGCGCCTGCATCTTTCAAGTCGCTAAGCGCTTCTTTAAACTCTTTATAGGTAGGTTCTGCAAAACGATTGAGTTTGATATAGCCTAAATCGTCATTCAATTTATAGGCTGCATCGACACTTACCAAAGGCACTTTTTTGCGTTTTACTGAAATATCCACCAAGGCATCGACTCCCTTTCTCTTTACCTGAAGGGCTACCTTCCTACTATTAGATTCTCCTTTTAAGTATGCTGAAATAGTATCTCTATCGACTCCCTGTCCAAACAATTGTTTATTATCTGCATATAAAATTCTATCTCCCGCTATAATTCCAGCTTTTTCTGCAGGACCGCCTTTGATAGTTCGTATTACCGCAATACTATCTTGGTGTACGTAGAAACTAACACCAATACCAGTGAAATTTCCGCGCATATCATTGGCACTATCTTCATATTGATCTACCGGAATATACACCGAGTGTGGATCTAGGTTTTCAAGAATACTATTTACCGTAACGTCAACAATACTGTCTGTGTTCACTTGATCTACATATTCAAAATCTATGTAATCAATCAATCTATTGAGTTTGTCTTTTTTGGAGTTGGTGGCAAATATTTTATCACTCGTATCGTTAAAGTTCAATTTTGAACCTAAAAAAATACCTGCCGCTACGGCAACTCCAATAAGTAAAGGGATGTATTTTTTTTTGACACTCATATATTTAGGCCTCTAGGGTTGGAATGTGTGTAATGGTAACGCCTGCTTTTTCCAAAAACTTCAAACCACTATCGTCTTTATATCCTTTGTAATATACCAAACGTTTAATACCCGATTGGTGTATTAATTTGCTACAATCTTTACAAGGAGACATGGTAATATACAAGGTAGCTCCTTGGCAGGACTGTGTGCTTCCAGCTACTTTTAAAATAGCATTTGCCTCAGCATGCAGCACATACCATTGGGTATTTCCCGCAGTGTCTTCACAAACATTTTCAAAACCTGTTGGGGTGCCGTTATAACCATCGCTAATAATCATCTTATCTTTTACAATAAGGGCTCCTACTTGTTTACGCTCACAATAAGAGAGTTTACTCCACTCTCTAGCCATTCGTAAATAGGCAATATCATAGGTTTTTTGCTTGTCTTGCTTCATAGTCTACTTAGTAAGTGGTTAAAAATACCTTTTAGTTACACGATATCAAAAATTTAGGATTATTTTCTGAAATATTTATGATTCTATAACATAAATAAAGTCTGACAGATCTATCTTCCTTTTTAATTTTCTGTTTTTTAAATGCCAAATTCTGCATAGATTTATAGTCTTTAACTTACGGCCACAATCATGAAAAAAATCACCCTACTTATTGCATTCGCTCTTTCTTTTATAAGTAATGCACAAATAGATGCGCTTAGCAGTACTTCATGGAAATTGTCACAATTACGAATTAATTCAGAAAACATATTTCCTCCTAATGATGATGATGTGGAAGAAGTTTTACTAAATATGCTAGAAGATGAAGACCCTCTTACAGAAGATTTCATCACCAATGTATGTAATACACTTACTACGGGAGATGGAATGGTTATATATAATGAAAGCGCACAAACATTTACCTTACCAGCACTAACACAAACGCTATTTTCTTGTGACGCTCCAGAAAACGAAGCATTCGAAGAAGCTTGTTTCAACTTCTTCTATGATAACCAAACGACACCTTTTTTCTTTTCAATAGTAGAATTAGGGGGTGCTATTTTACTTGATATTTCAGCTTCAAATGGCGATTCAGCTCAATATTTTGATGGATTAGCTGGCATAGAAGAGGTAGCGATTAATGCACTTAGCATCTACCCTAATCCTGTAACAAACAACTTAACAGTCGAAACACTACATACTATTGACTCGATTACCATATATACCAGCACAGGACAAGAAATTGTTAGCATGCAAAACACCGCTTCATTAAATGTGTCACAGTTGCATTCTGGGATCTATTTTGTAAAGGTCATTTCAGAAGGAACAGAAACGGTACAACAATTTATTAAAAATTAAACCCATGCAAACTCTAAAACTTCGTTCTAGAAACCCTGGCGTATATATATACTTGAAGAGCTCTTATTGAGTTTGGGCTATGAGGTGTATGTCTCTAACTATTTTGGCGCCGACACCCACCGTGCTATTCAAGATTTTCAAAACAAAAATAAGTTAGTTATTGATGGCATTGTTGGACCAAAAACATGGTCCATACTGCTAGAAGCACAACAAAAACTCACCCAATTTAACGACAAGCTCTTATCTGAAGACGATCTAAAGGAATTTGCTACCCAATACAATTTAGACCTTGCTGCCGTAAAAGCAGTGAATGAAGTAGAAAGTAATGGTAAAGGGTTTTTACTTGACGGTCGGCTGCGAATTTTGTTTGAAGGTCATGTATTTTGGCGTGAACTCAAAACAAGAGGTATCGATCCAGAAACGTTGCTATGTAATCGATCCAAAAACGTCTTATATAAAAGCTGGGGGTACTGGTTTTTATGAGGGTGGAAAACAAGAATATGACCGCTTAGAAAAAGCAGCAGGTTTGAGTGACGAAGATGCCGTGCATGATGCAGCTTACGCTTCTGCCTCTTATGGAGCCTTTCAAATCATGGGCTTTCATTACAAACTAGTAGGATATAGCACGGTAGATAGTTTTGTGTCTGATTTATATACACATGAGCGTAAGCACCTTAAAGCATTTGGTCTCTTTTGCAAAGCCAATAAGCTCATAAGGCATTTACAAACAAAAAATTGGGCAAGCTTTGCCAAAGGCTATAATGGTTCTGGGTACAAAAAGAATAAATACGATACTAAACTAGCAAGTGCTTATACCCGGTATAACGCTATAGAGTGAAAATTGTTGGGTACTTTTTTATATTTTAAGACAAGGCAGCGTTCGTTTACAAAATTTATTTTATTTTTGCAGTCGGTTTTGCTCGAGTGGCGGAATTGGTAGACGCGCTGGATTCAAAATCCAGTGACTTCGGTCGTGCGGGTTCGATTCCCGCCTCGAGTACAAAAAGCCTCCGTGATTCACTGGGGCTTTTTTTTATACCTAATCCACTAAATTCTTAATAACTCCAAATAACTTTTAGGACCTCTTTTGTAGTTTTCATTTACATTTGCAACACACATAAAACACAATCATGTCCTTAGAACCAACACCAAAGATTTTTGCCTGTAAACAAAGTCAAGCACTTGCCATAGATATTGCAAAGGCTTACGGGATTCCTTTAGGTAATATTATTACTTCTACCTATAGTGATGGCGAGTTTCAACCTAGTTTT
>JBNMOX010000126.1:0-5470 GCA_051275835.1 Patiriisocius sp. | reverse complement strand
ACCAGATAAACGAAATAACATATCCATTTCCCATTCAGGTTTAACTGTTATTTGACCTCTGGGACTAAAGACAGTCTGTGTTACGCTAGTAATACCATCACCACTTACAGTCCAGTTATGTGCTCTAACACCAGCATTTAACCAAACATCACTGGTGCCTATATTTGTTCTTCTACTCCATTGGGCATATCCACTTACTCTGTTTATTTGAACATCATTTTCTGCACGTATGCTTGTGAAAGGGACAATAGGGGAGGTAAAAGGTTGATAGGGTTGTAAATTACCAAAATCGATTAAAGGAGGGCGTATAGAAAAGCCTGCAGAATCAATAACTTCGTATTCTTGTACACGATCACGAATATCTTCATGTGTATATTTTATACCGTATTCAATTTCGTTGTCATTGATACTAGCGTTTCCTTTATGCTCTAAATTTACAATAAGGGCATCTAAGTTGTTTCTAGCATGTGTTAGTT
Source organism: Patiriisocius sp. (assembly GCA_051275835.1). Classification (GTDB taxonomy): domain Bacteria; phylum Bacteroidota; class Bacteroidia; order Flavobacteriales; family Flavobacteriaceae; genus Patiriisocius. The sequence goes on along the minus strand of JBNMOX010000126.1, from coordinate 4,994 downwards.
GGGAACCAATACCTTCACTAAAAGTAACGTCCCCTAAATTTTCACTACCAATACTAGTATCTACTTCTCCTAATCTGTATTGAGCCAAAATATCAAAATACTCTTGTTCCTGTGTTTGATATACCGAACCAATTAATTTAGCAGTGAAATTCTCAGAAACCACGTATGTTGCTTTTAATGCTCCAAAATAGGTGTCGTATTTATCTTCTTCTTGTCCTTCGTAAAAAACAAGTAATGCAATAGGGTCTGCTAATGTTCCAAAATTGGTTTGTCTTGTCAATGGCTCGAAACTATATTTATTTATGGCAACACTTCCTAAAACGGCCAACTCAAACTTATTGTTAAATTTATAGGTGAAATAGGTTTGAGCATCTAGAAATGTAGGTCTAAAATTGGTTTCTGTTTCTCTAGCATTTACAAACAAACTATTGTCTCTATAACGCAAACCAACAATACCTGTTAGTTTACCATCATTAGATATACCTCCAGCAGAAACACTTGCCCCTAATAAACTGGCATCTACACTTGCTTCAAAATCGGTAGGCTTTCTATAGGTTATATCTAGCACAGATGATAATTTATCTCCATACTTTGCTTGGAACCCACCAGCAGAAAAATTGACATTTGAAGTTAAATCACTATTGACAAAGCTTAATCCTTCTTGCTGTCCGCTTCTAACTAAAAAGGGGCGGTATACTTCAATTTCATTTACATAGACTAAGTTTTCATCATAATTCCCACCACGAACTGCATACTGTGTACTCAATTCATTATTGTTATTTACGCCAGGTAGTGACATTAATAAACTTTCAACACCGCTGTTGGCTGATGGCATACGTCTTATTGTCTCGGGGCTTAGGGATGTGATACCTTCGATACGTTTGTTTTCTCTTCCAGAGATAACCACCGTAGCAATTTGTTCCACATCTGTCTTCATAACAGGATTAAATTCATAATCCTCATTTTTTGACAAATTGAGCGTTGCTTGTACTTTTTTATGTCCAAGATGGCTATACGTAATTACTACATTTTGATTTGTTGGAATTTCAATAAGATAATAACCGTCTAGATTTGAAATTGAGCCAACACTTCCATAGGTAATATTAACACTAGGAATGGGTTGATTAAATACATCTAAGATTACCCCACGAACGGTAGCTTTTTGAGCCAAAAGTGCGGTAGTGCTAAGGAATAGTAAAAAAAACAGGAATTTGTTGTGTGTTTTCAAAAGCGAATATTAAAGTTTTTTTCTGAAAAATGTAGCCTCAAATGTACTGCTATTTCCAACATTATCGGTTACTATTAATCTTAAATTGTTTTCAGCATCAGAGATGGTTTCATCTTCAAAACTATAGGTTAAAACGTCTTTTTTGTAATTATATTCCATCAATATAAAGGTTCCGTTTAGTGTAGCTCTATAGTTGCTGATCCCACTATGTGTATCATCGATTTTTATTTGTAAGGTTTTGTTTTTACTAATCCATTTTCCTTCCTTAAAGTTATGAGCTTTTATGGTTGGTGATATTGTGTCCATAGCAAGTGTATAAGAACCCATCGTTCTAGTTCTGGCCGTAAGAATATTGTCTTTACGTCTCGTAGTTGTGTAATATGGTATTCCGGTATAGCTTAATCGCCCAATGTATAATTTGCTTTTATCAAAGCCTTTGTAATTAGCAATATCCATACTTATAGAGATGTTCTTATGAACGGCAACAACATCTTTATGAAAGTGAAGTGTATCACCAGAAGTTTTAATGTCTAGGTAGGTTCCCTCATACAATGCATTTTTAGGTACATATACTGTGAATTTCCCTTTATTAATAGTACTTGCCGAATTAGATGGAACATATTCTAGTGCTTCTAGAATGGCCTTTTTCCTTACAAGGGTATCTTTTTTTCCTGTTAAGGGTATAGAAACCTGCGCCAAGTTTCCTTTATAATCTGTAATGGCAATGGTGTAGTTGGAAGAAAAACCTTCTGCAACTGAAATAAAACCATTGTCGTCATCCTGTTTTATAATACTTAAAGGATTATTCGTCTCTCTAAACAATTTTTGAACTCGTGATTTATTGCTTTTAAAATACCCATAATCTATGTACCTATTAAGATAGCGCGTTTCATCAAAAGAGAATTTTTCAAAGACAATATCTATTTTTTGTTTTCCATTATAAGTTGTTTTGATATTGTAGACACCATTCTTATTAGAAGCTCCATTTAGTTGGTCGTTTGTGGATACCCCAAACCCAATTTTTCCATATGCCGAAATATTTTCGGTTTTATAGTTGCCGTCCTTTTGCTTAATGAGTCTTAATTTTATAGGAACCCTAGACTGGTTTACCATGGCGTTTTCGCCCATGGGGTAAGCAAATACCGAATTTACAATTGGATCCTTGGTGTCTGGAACGTCTACACCAAATAGCATAGGATTCATAGGTCTAGAAGCTGCATCTCGTATTTCATAATGAAGATGCGGACCACCACTGCTGCCAGAATTTCCTGTATATCCAATAATGTCACCTTTGTTTACTACCAAAAGCGTAGGCTCTGGAAATAGCTCAACCTCATAAGTTTCTTTTTGGTATTGATTGTCTTTTACGTATTGCTGAATGGCTCCAGCGTACTTTTGAAGGTGTGCATATACGGTACTATAACCGTTTGGATGTTTAATGTATAAAGCTTTTCCATAGCCGTAATGTCCTACTTTAATTCTACTCACGTAACCATCTGCAGGTGCGTGTATTGGCAGTCCTTTTCGTTGCTGTGTTTTAATATCAAGACCACTATGAAAATGGTTGCTACGCAATTCACCAAAACTCCCAGAAAGTATAATGGGGATATCTAGTGGATCTGAAAAATAATCTTTAGGAATGCTGTTCTGACCTTGTAATTGAAAAACTACAAAAACTAACAGGATGCGTAATATGTTCATAATCTGCTTAAATCTGTCTACTATAGAGGGAAGTGATACACAAATATTGTGATAGTCTTTCAATAAAACAAAAATTAACGCAAAAGAGTTTGCGTATTACATAGGGTGGGTTAACTTTGTAAGAGTAGTATTGAAATAACCAATATATGAGTTCTATTATAGAACAAGTTGATTCTCTTGAAAATAAGATAAGCAAACTCTTGCACAGGTTTACAAAACTAAAGCAAGAAAAAGCAAGTTTGGAGGAGGAGATCACCACATTAAAAGAACAGCACAAGAGGTTTTCTTCTGAAATTTCAGAATTAACAACAACATGTAGTTCATTAAAATTGGCAAATTCAATGCTAGGCAGCGACCAATATAAACGAGATACAAAACTCAAAATAAATGCTCTTGTTCGGGAAATTGACCAGTGTATTACACATCTTTCTGAATAGCAACAACATATGTCAAACCAATTAAAAATCAAACTTTCTATAGCAGACAGGGTGTATCCATTGACAATACATCCAGATCAAGAAGAAGGCCTAAGAAAAGCCGCTAAGAAGATTGAAGGTATGATTAAAAAGTTTGAAAAAAGCTATGCCGTAAGAGACAAGCAAGACGTTCTTGCTATGAGTGCCTTACAATTTGCAGCACAAGTAGAGCAAAAAAATATTGACACGATAGAAGGTGGAGCAACCGTAGTGCAAAAAATACAAGCACTTAATGATTTATTGCAACATCAACTAACGTAACGTTCTTTACATAAAATAGGTTACTGCCTACATTAATATACATTTTGGTAAACTCAACAGAGATTCTTTTGAGAAGGATGAGTTCAAGTTGTAAAAGCGTGCCGTCTTCGAGCGGATTCTTGATCAGCTTATTAGTCCTAAACTTTTTTCATTGGAGTTTACACAAATCAGATATTATTGTAGGCTTTTTTATGTCTTGAGTTTTAGAACTAAAAACAACAACAACCGCTAGAAATCTAGCATAATAATTATAAATAAACATAAACATGGACAATATAGTCACAGTTATAATAGTAGGGATCATAGCGCTAGTAGTAGGGTTTTTGATAGCGAAAATGCTTGAAAAAAACAATGCTTCAACAGCTATTGCTGCTGCCAAAAAAGAGGCAATAGGTATTCTGAAAAATGCCGAGAAAGATGGAGAGTCATTAAAGAAAGATAAGATGCTTCAGGCCAAGGAAAAATTTATTGAGTTAAAGTCTGAGCATGAAAAAGTGATTAATAATCGCGATAAAAAAATGAATGAAGCTGAGAAGCGTACCCGTGACAAGGAATCTCAAGTGTCTAGTGAATTGGCAAAAAACAAAAAATCAAATGCAGACTTAGACTCTAAAAAGAATGATTACACAGAGCGTCTAGGCTTTATGGAGAAGAAGCAAGGAGAAATTGATAAAATGCATAAAAGTCAAGTAGAACAACTGGAAGTTATTTCAAGTCTCTCTGCAGATGATGCCAAATCTCAATTAATGGAAACACTAAAAGATGAAGCAAAGACAGATGCCATGGCATATATCCAGAATTCTATTGAAGAAGCAAAAATGACGGCCCAGCAAGAAGCTAAAAAAATTATTATAAGCACGATACAGCGCATTGGTACAGAAGAAGCAGTAGAAAACTGTGTTTCTGTATTTAACCTAGAAAGTGATGATGTTAAAGGACGTATTATTGGACGTGAGGGAAGAAATATTAGAGCAATTGAGGCCGCAACAGGGGTTGAGATTATTGTAGATGACACTCCAGAAGCTATTATCCTTTCTTGTTTTGATAGTGTGCGAAGAGAAGTGGCAAGGTTGTCCTTACATAAATTGGTAACTGATGGTAGAATTCACCCAGCACGTATTGAAGAAATTGTACGTAAGACGTCCAAACAAATTGAAGAGGAAATTATTGAAGTAGGAAAACGTACAGTAATCGATTTAGGAATTCACGGACTACAACCAGAATTAATTAAAGCAGTAGGGCGTATGAAATATCGTTCTTCCTACGGTCAAAACCTACTACAGCACTCTAGAGAAGTAGCAAAATTATGTGGTGTGATGGCAAGTGAG
>JBNMOX010000125.1:0-5470 GCA_051275835.1 Patiriisocius sp. | reverse complement strand
GTGGCATTCCATTTTTATAGAACACTGGGAATGGTTCCCCCCAATAACGTTGTCTAGAAAACACCGCATCACGCAATCTATAATTTGTTTTACCTGCACCTGCGCCTATTTTCTCTAACTCATAAATGGCCAGTTTTACTGCCTTTTTATATTTCAGTCCGTTTAAGAAATCACTATTTGCAATAACGGCAGTGTCTTTATCGCTAAAAGCTGCTTCACTAATATCTGCGTTTTCAAATACGTTTGGAATTGGTAAATCAAAATGTTTCGCGAAATCGTAATCACGTTGATCACCACAAGGCACTGCCATCACTGCCCCTGTGCCATAGCCAACTAATACATAGTCTCCAATCCAAATCTGAATAGGTTCTTTGGTAAATGGATGTTCTGCATAGGCCCCAGTAAATACACCACTAATGGTTTTAACATCCGCCATGCGTTCACGCTCACTTCTTTTTGCCGTGGCTTGAACATAAGTATCCACTGCTTCTTTTTGATCGAGAGTCGTTAATTCTGCCACCAATTCATGCTCTGGGGCTAAGGTCATAAAACTCACACCAAAAATAGTGTCTGGGCGTGTAGTAAAAACTGGAATTCTAAATTCTGAATTCTGAACCCTGAATTCTACCGTGGCTCCCACAGATTTTCCAATCCAGTTACGTTGTGTTTCTTTAATAGACTCACTCCAATCTACCGTATCTAAGTCTTGTAACAAACGTTCTGCATAGGCAGAAATACGCATGCTCCATTGCTTCATTTTTTTTCGCACAACAGCATATCCACCTCGCTCACTTACACCGTTTATAATTTCATCATTGGCTAAAACTGTTCCTAATTCTGGACACCAATTTACTTCAGTCTCCGCCAAATAGGTTAATCTATAATCTAATAGAATTTGTTGTTGCATTTCCGAAGAAAAACCTACCCATTCTTTTGCTGTAAAAACGGGAGCATTATCATCACAAACAGCATCTATAGTAGTATTACCTTCTTTTTCAAAAACGGTAATTAATTCAGAAATACTATAGGCTTTATCACCATTTTTACAATACCAACTATTAAATAAGGCTGTAAAAATCCACTGAGTCCATTTGTAGTATGCTGGGTCTGAAGTACGCACTTCTCTACTCCAGTCAAAAGAAAAACCAATAGTATCTAACTGCTTTCTATAGCCTGCTATAACATTTCCTTGATTGTCTGTACCTCCTTCAATATTTACCTGGGTGGTTTGTGCAGGGTGTTGTCCTGTTTGAACGGCATACTGTTCTGCTGGTAAGCCAAAAGAGTCATAGCCTTGCGGATGTAATACATTAAATCCTTTATGTCGTTTGTAACGCGCATATACATCACTTGCAATATACCCTAATGGATGTCCTACATGAAGTCCTGCCCCAGAAGGGTAAGGAAACATATCTAATACATAATACTTTGGCTTTTCGCTAGTATTACTTGCATGAAAGGTTCCGTGATCTGCCCAATGTTTTTGCCATTTGGCTTCTATCTCATTAAAATGATACTTGCTCATTGCTCCTGCGTTTTTGAAGGGGCAAATTTACAGTTATTGTCTGAAATGCTAAAGGGTTGGAGCCTGTTTCTATTTGTTCAAATAAACAGTGTAGCTTGGATAGGCATGTCTCCTAAAAGAGAACCTTCAATTTTAATTTGTTATTCTAATTGTGTTTCCTGTGACTTCAACTCTATACGCCTGCATAGGGTAGTCATTGGGCATTGTTTTATGCTGTCCAGTTACAATATTATATACGTTTTCATCATCCTCACATGGGCAAGAAGCTTCAATACCTTCAACAAGCATTCTAGAACAACCATTAGGCATATGGTTTGGATCACTAAGCTCAAATGCTGTAAATAAGTCATCATTTAATCTATACACAATAATACCGCGAATACCTTGGCTCGTAATAATAGCAGATCCCCCAGGAAAGTTTAGGTCATTGAATTGCGGTAGGTTTAAATTTATAGTAAAGTTTACTTGTGGGTCGATTAAAAAAGGATTGTCCCGTCTAACAGAATCGTCATCAGAACCACAACCTATTAAAGTAAATAAGAGTATTAAAGCAAGGGCACTATTTTTCATTTTTCTTTAGCATTTTTGAGGTCACGAAAGTACAAAAATTACGCAACAAATATTTTTTAGTATATTTGTATCACCAAATCCCGTCTTGTATGGGATTTTTCTATTCCTGCCCACGTATGATGTAAATCAAACTTTTTTGGCAGGATTTTTTGACAATAGTCTGACGATGATGCACGGCTATGTAAAACATAATTTAATAACGTTAACACGATGAGTAAAGTATCTTATTATACCTCAGAAGGTCTTAAAAGTTTGAAAGAAGAATTAAACCAGCTTAAAGATATAGAGCGTCCAAAAGCATCCAATGACATAGGCGAAGCTCGAGATAAAGGAGATTTGAGTGAAAATGCAGAATATGATGCTGCAAAAGAGGCGCAAGGAATGTTAGAAATGCGTATTAGTAAACTTGAAGAAGTAGTTGCTAATGCTCGTGTAATTGATGAGTCTCAACTTGATATGTCAAAGGCCTTAATTCACTCTACAGTAAAAATTAAGAACCAAGCCAACGGGATGCAAATGACCTACAAACTGGTAGCACAAAGTGAAGCCGATTTAAAAACAGGTAAAATTTCTGTAGACTCTCCAATCGGGAAAGGATTACTTGGTTGTGAAGTTGGTGATATTGCCGATGTAGTAGTACCTGCTGGAACCATGAAGTTTGAAGTAATTGAAATTTCTAGAGACTAATGGCGAGTATCTTCACCAAGATAATCAATGGAGAAATACCATGCTATAAAATAGCAGAAGACGATCTGTTTATTGCCTTCTTAGACATTAACCCAAATGCCAAAGGACATACACTATGTGTTCCTAAAGAAGAGACCAATAAGATTTTTGACATGGATGAACAACAGTATCTTAAATTGATGCAGTTTAGCAGACGTGTTGCCTTAGCATTAGAAAAAACAGTCCCTTGTAAACGTGTTGGAGTAAGTGTTATTGGTCTAGAAGTCCCGCATGTACATGTGCATTTAATACCTTTAAATGACATGAAAGAAATGACTTTTCAGCACAAAGTAACGCTGAGTGAAGATGAGTTTTTAGCGCTTGCAAAAAAGATAGGAAGCAAGCTCGTCTAGCTTACAAATTTCGAACAACTAGATAGACTCCTATAGCGACAAAAATTAAAACTCCTAACAAGATTCCAAACCCAAATTTAGTTAAACGCATCCCACTTTCTTTGGGATGAACTTGCTTTTTGTGATACGCATATACACGCTCAATATCATCATTCCAATTTACTGGATAAATAGTGTTTTTACAGGTATGACAATACAGTATTTCTGAAATGTTTTTACTGGCATTCGTAGACAGTTTTTGTACAGTTTGTTCTTGGGCAAAAGAAAACTCCAAACCGTCATTAGCAAAACATTCTGGGCAGTTATTTTTTAATCGGGCAGTATGCAGCGTATGTGTGGTTGTCATGAAATATCGATAAGCGGAAGTGAAATAACAAAGGTAGTCCCTTTATCTTGGCTACTCTTTAAAACCCTGATTTTTCCGTTATGATATTCTTGGATAATTCGCTTTGCAAGGGATAATCCTAATCCCCACCCTCTTTTCTTTGTTGTAAATCCTGGCGTGAAAATTCTTTTGTGATTTTTTTTGGGGATTCCTTTACCAGTATCCGTCACAAAAACTAAAGCGTTTTTTTGAGATATTTCTACAATTACTTCAATATCACCTTTACCCCTCATAGCATCGATCCCATTTTTTACTAAATTTTCTATGGTCCAACCAAATAATTGAGCATTTAATTGAACGAAGATAGGCTCAATTGGTGTGTCGATTTTAAAGTTAATGAGTTTCGAAGTTCTACTTTTTAAATAATCATAGGCAGCAGTCGTTTCAGCAACAATATCGGCTTTTACGAGTTTAGGGACAGAGCCAATTTTAGAAAAACGGTCGGTGATAGTCTCCAAGCGTTTTATATCTTTTTCCATTTCCATAATGTAATCTGGATCCACATTCTCACCTCGTAAAATTTCTGCCCAGCCCACCAAAGAAGATAAAGGTGTCCCAATTTGATGTGCAGTTTCTTTAGCCATACCAGCCCATAGTTTGTTTTGCACAGAAGATTTTGCCGTTTCATTAAAGTAATAAATGGCTGTAACAAAAAGCACTAGAATGATTATAAGTATGGCAGGATAATATTTCAACTTATTAATGAGTGGAGAATTCCCATAGTATACCGTTTCATATATCACCCCTTCATATTTAATTTCTAGTGGTGTATATTCAGACTTAAATTCCTCGATAAGTGCATCTCTCCTTTTAGGGTTTTCAAGAATCTTAGTGTCAATATTTTTACTATTATACACCATATCTCTTTGACTAAAGCTAATCATGGGTGTGGTATTATTTAACCGGATAGCTTCAGATGAAACCTTACTTATGTTGGCGTTGATGTCTATTTTTGAAGAAGAAACCTCCTTAAAAGCTTCTGCAAAAATTTGCATTTTTTGTCGTTCATTTTCCTTTAATTCATTAAAAAAAACAAGGGTGTTCCATAAAATAAGGCTTACAATAATAGCCGAAGTTGCTATAAAGATCCAACGAATAAAAGAAGCGTTTTGCTGCATGAAGTATAACATTAGTTTGTGCTAAATATAATGTAAATATGTTGATATTATTGTATAACCTAATTTTTACACCCTAGTGTAATTGCTATCTTTGTAATCATGAAAACCATTGATCCAAAAGAAGTGTCTACAGGAAAATTACATAGCTATATGCTAGGCGCAGTCGCTCCCAGACCTATAGCATTTGCTAGTACGATTGATACTGAAGGAAATGTAAATCTTTCGCCTTTTAGCTTTTTTAATGTGTTTAGTGCCAATCCACCAATTATGATATTTTCGCCTGCTAGGCGAGGTCGTGATAATACAACCAAGCATACCTATGAAAATGTGTTGCAAGTAAAAGAGGTGGTGATCAATATTGTAAATTATGATATTGTACAACAAATGTCACTATCTAGCACAGAATATGCGCAGGGCGTTAATGAGTTTGATAAAGCAGGGTTAACACCCATAGCTTCAGAAACCATTCAACCTCCTAGAGTGGCAGAATCTCCAGTACAGTTTGAGTGCAAAGTAAATGAAGTGATTGCTTTAGGAACAGAAGGCGGTGCAGGAAACTTAGTGATTTGTGAAGTATTAAAAATCCATATAGATGAAGCTATTTTGGATACAGATGGAAAAATTGATCCTGTAAAATTGGATGCAGTTTCAAGAATGGGTGGCAATTGGTATGGAAGGGCTAAAGAAGGTATGTTTGAAGTACCTAAACCATTGTCAAGATTGGGTATTGGTTTTGATCAATTACCAGAGGCTATAAGAACAAGTAAATTCCTTACAGGAAATGACCTAGCCA
>JBNMOX010000124.1:0-5507 GCA_051275835.1 Patiriisocius sp. | reverse complement strand
ACACCCAAGAATGGTATTACAAAAAAATAGTGACATCAAACTCATCAATACGCTCGCTGAAAAAAAACAACACCTAGAAAACATAGGGCTAGATTATTTTGTGGTAGAGCCCTTTACATATGAATTGTCAAGACTCTCTGCACTTGAATATGTACGTGATATTTTAGTAAACCAACTCAAGGCCAAAAAAATTATCATTGGCTATGATCATCGCTTTGGACGCAATAGAAATGCCAATATTGAAGACCTTAAAAAATATGGTAAAAAATATGGTTTTGAAGTAGAAGAAATAGGCGCGCAACAACTCGACGAAGTGTCGGTAAGCTCTACTAAAATTAGAATAGCATTAGAAGCCGGAGATATCACTACTGCCAATAAGTATCTAGGATACACTTATACGGTACAAGGTAGCGTTGTACAAGGAAAGGCCCTAGGAAGAACCATTGGATATCCTACTGCAAATCTACACGTGCCAGAAACATATAAATTAATTCCAAGGAATGGTGTCTATGTGGTCCAGGCATTCTTAAATAATAAACGAACATACGGTATCACAAGTATTGGAACCAATCCAACGGTAGGTGGCACAACAAAAACCATAGAAACTTTTTTCCTTGGCATCGATAAAGACCTCTACGGAGACAGCTTACAATTGCAATTTTTAACGCATATTCGTGATGAAGCTACCTTTAAAAATGTAGAAACCCTTAAACAAGCCATACAAAAAGACGAAGCTTTTGCTCGAGACTATATACAAACCCTTGGATAAATTTTTATTTAAACATATAGACAATTCTGGACTCGTACTCTTTCGAGTCGTATTTGGGCTGCTTATAGCTTTAGAAGGATTTGGAGCTATTGCAACCGGTTGGGTGCGCAGAACGCTCATAGAACCTGAATTTACCTTTAACTTTATTGGTTTTGACTTTTTACAACCGCTACCTGGTAGTGGCATGTATATCTACTTTGCTATTATGGGTATTTTTGGTGTTGGAGTAATGCTTGGCTATAAATACAGGCTGAGTATGTTTTGCTATGCCTTGATGTGGACCTGCGTCTACTTGATGCAAAAGACCAGCTATAACAACCATTATTATTTAATGATGCTCCTCTGTTGGCTCATGGCTTTTTTACCAGCAAATAAATGGTTTTCTATAGACGCCAAACAACATCCAGAAAAAGCAGCTAGAGCTATGCCTAGGTGGGTTTTAGTGGTAGTTGTTTTTTTAGTTTGGATTGTATACACCTATGCCGCTATTGCAAAAATATATCCAGATTGGCTAGATGGAACCACCACAGGTCTATTTATGGCAGGTAAAAAAGACTATTGGTTGATAGGCGACTTTTTACAACAAAAATGGGTGCATTACTGTATTGCCTATGTAGGCATCTTTTTTGACCTACTCATTATACCATTATTACTCTGGAAAAGAACACGACTTATAGCGTTTTGTATTTCTGTGTTCTTTCATCTTTTCAACGCAGTGGTATTCCAAATTGGCATTTTCCCTTTTATGTCTATGGCATTTGCATTTTTCTTTTTTTCGTCTGAAACCTTACAGCGCCGGTTCTTTCCTAAAAAAGAACACTATAGCCTGGGAGAAGTTAAAGTCCCGTCCTATAAAACACTATTAGTAAGCTCTTTAAGTATATTTTTTGTCATCCAAATAGCACTACCCCTAAGACATTGGCTTATTAAAGACGATGTGCTTTGGACAGAAGAAGGCCACCGTTTAAGTTGGCGCATGATGTTGCGCACCAAAGGAGGAGCGACAAGCATCTATACTGTAAACAAAGAAACCCAAGAAAGAAGTAAGTATAATATTAAAGAGCTACTAACAACAAAGCAACAACGTTCTGTGCGCACCAAACCAGATATTATCTGGCAATTAGCACAACGCATCAAAAAAATAGAAGCTGAAAAAGGGAATGATGTTGCCGTATATGCAAGTACGCGAGTTCGCGTAAATGGAGGTGCGTATTTTCGCTTAATCAATGACACGATAGATCTGGCTTCACAAGAATGGAGTCATTTCAAACATCACGATTGGATTTTACCAGCACCTGAAGATTACCACATCGCTTCAGAAAAAAAATAATAGCTATCTTTAAAACGCCAAAAAAGAGTACATCATGATTAATAAAAACTCCAAAAAAGACAAAACGCGCAACATGCAATCTGCAGTGCTGCTCGTTATTTTTATTCTTGTGATTATGGGCTTTTTACTAAAAAGATTTTAATCAACTCCATCGCTACAGAGTAAAGTTACACCTCCACACCGCTAACAGCAAAGCGGCCTAACATCTATATCTGTGGTTAATTAAACTAGCCACTATTTTCTGCCACAATAAAGCCCACATTATTACAAATTCCATAACTTTGCCCCTTCAAAAATTAAGGGAAATATGTTACAAGTTCACGTTATTAGAGACCACAAAGAAGCCTACACCAAAGCCTTAGAAAAAAGAGGCATGGATGCTACTACTGTAATTAATCAAGTATTGGAAGCAGACGAAGACCGTCGTGCTACACAAACAAAACTAGATGAGATCCTGGCAGAGTCAAATTCCCTTTCTAAAGAAATAGGTATTCTTTTAAAATCTGCAAAAGCCGCCGAACAAAACAACATAAAACAAAAAACGACAACGCTTAAAGAAGCATCAAAAACGCTAGACGAGCAATTGAAGAATGTTTCAGAAACCCTTCAAAGTTTACTATATACCATTCCTAACATTCCTAATGAACTCGTGCCATCAGGACTGGATGAAAACGACAATGAAGAAACGTTTAGAGAAGGTGATATCCCTGTCTTGGCAGAAGGATCATTACCGCACTGGGAATTAGCAAAAAAATACGATATCATTGATTTTGAATTGGGCGTAAAAATCACCGGTGCCGGATTTCCTGTGTTTAAAGGAAAAGGCGCAAGATTGCAACGTGCACTCATTGCCTATTTTCTAGATAAAAACACTGCAGCTGGATATACAGAGTACCAAGTGCCACACCTAGTAAATGAGGCCTCTGGATTTGGAACTGGACAATTGCCAGACAAAGAAGGTCAAATGTACCATGTAGGCGTAGACGATTTATATTTAATTCCAACTGCCGAAGTTCCTGTAACCAATATGTTTAGAGGAGATCTTGTACAAGCTGCAGATCTGCCTATTACTTGTACGAGTTACACCCCTTGTTTTAGAAGAGAAGCAGGTAGCTATGGCGCGCATGTTCGTGGCTTAAATAGACTACACCAGTTTGACAAGGTAGAAATAGTACGTATTGAACATCCAGACAATAGCGCTAAAGCCATAGACGGCATGGTGGATCACGTAACCGAAATTTTAAGAGAATTAAAACTTCCTTTCAGAATTTTACGTTTGTGCGGTGGTGACCTAGGATTTGCAGCAGCCATTACCTATGATTTTGAAGTATTCTCAACGGCACAAGACAGATGGCTGGAAATAAGCTCTGTATCTAATTTTGAAACGTTCCAAGCCAACCGATTGAAACTGCGTTTTAAAGACATCGATGGTAAAAACAAACTAGTACACACCTTAAATGGAAGCTCATTAGCTTTACCAAGAGTACTGGCCGGTATTATAGAAAACTACCAAACACCTGAAGGTATCAAAATTCCTGATGTATTAATACCCTATTGTGGATTTAACATGATTGACTAAGGGAATACCACAATAGACAATTTCATAAAATGAAAACCATTTCTATACATTTTAGGAATGGTTTTTGTTTTTATTCCATAGTCTAAAAACACTATCTTTACGCTATGCGGTTATTGTATTTTATATTAGTATTTCTTATAAGTTCCTCGGTTTTTTCGCAAAGCGAAATTTTAGCGAGAAACTACTTTGATCGTGGGGACTATGAAAAGGCTATTTCTATCTATGAAAAGTTGTACAAGGAATCTCCGTACAAAAATGATTTTATGATGAAGCTTGTAGAAGCACATCAACAACTAGAAAACTTTGATGCATCTAAAGACGTCCTAGAAAAAAAACTAAATAAAAGGAATCCGCAAAATCAGTATAAGGTCGATTTAGGTCATAATTATGCACTGCAACAAAAAGACTCTATTGCTACTACCTATTATACAGAAGCACTTGCTTTTATTCAAGAAAAGCCCAATTACGCTTCGGTGATTGCCAAAAGGCTTGAGGCATATAGTTTATTAGACGAAGCTATAGAAGCCTATGAAAAAGGCATGGAACTTAACCCAGATGTAAATTACAATCTACAACTGGCACGCATCTATGGTGAACAAGGGAAACTAGAGAAAATGTTTCTAAAGTATATCAATGCTGTAAAGTTTCAACAACGATTCAAGAGCACTGCCCAACGAAACTTTAGCTTGTACATTACCGAAGACTCCAATAACGAAGCCAATATAATCTTACGGAAAATACTAATCAAAAAACTGCAAGAAGGGCCAGATGTATTATACAATGAGTTTTTGAGCTGGTTGTTTATACAGCAAAAGGATTTCAACAAAGCATTTACGCAAGAAAAAGCCATTTATAAAAGAATGGGAGATGGAGATTTAGTCGATATTTCAAACCTTGCTATTATTGCCTTATCAGAAAAAGACTATGAAAGCGCTGAAGAAGTCATCAATTTTGTGATAGAAAAATCGGCTACCCAAGACGCCAAATTACAAGGGCATCAATACCTCATGAAAATTAGGTTGGCTACTGCAACAGAAAAAGAATACCAAGACATTATAACAGCATTTGAGAGCTTATTAGATCAATTTGGTCGTGGCAAAGAAACCTATTTACTACAAATAGATTACAATCATTTTTTGGCTTTTCAAGCCAATGATATTGAAAGTGCAACCAAAAATTTAAAAGCGCTTGCTGATCAAAACTTGAACGCCTACCAAGAATCTCGCGTAAAAATGGAATTGGCAGATATTTTAGTCTTTGATGAAAAATTTAATCGAGCGCTCATTTATTATTCGCAAATCCAGAAAAAGGTACAAAGTGATGTTTTAGCGCAAGAAGCAAGATTTAAAGTAGCAAGAACCAGCTATTTTAAAGGTGATTTTGTTTGGGCCAAAGCCCAAGTGGACGTCTTACGTAAATCTTCCACACAGCTTATTGCTAACGATGCGCTGCAGATGGCATTAATGATTCATGACAACACACTAGAAGATTCTTTGCAAACCGCCTTAAAGAAATTTGCTCGTGCAGATTTATTAGCATTTCAAAACAAAGACGACGAAGCTATTATTGCCCTATCGGAAATTTTAACCAACCACAAAGGTGAGAAAATTGAAGACGAAGCTTTGTTAAAGCAAGGAGAACTCTACGAAAAGACAGGTCAGTTTATAAAAGCTGAAGCCAATTATCTTAAACTAATAGAATTTTACAGGGACGAAATTCTAGCAGATGATGCCTTATACAAATTGGCAAACTTGTATGAAAATGAATTACAAGACCCACAAAAAGCAAAAGATTACTACGAACAAATCATTTTTGATTTTGCAGACAGT
>JBNMOX010000123.1:0-5509 GCA_051275835.1 Patiriisocius sp. | reverse complement strand
CGTATTTATACCTTCTAATATGATTAGAAAAATTTACGGAGATAATAATAAATCTGTGGTTCCTTTTATCGTCATTAAACCAGAAAAAGGCATTGACAATGATGCGTTTATTGCGCAATTAACGCAGCGATTAAGGCTTTTGCGTGGTCTTAAAACAGATGAAATAGATAATTTTTTTGTAAACCAATTACAAGGTTTTGCTGATGCTATAGATGATATTACTGGCACCCTTAATTTGGTAGGGCTCTTTATTAGCTTCTTCTCTTTACTGGTAGGAGGTTTTGGAATTGCCAATATTATGTTTGTGAGTGTAAAAGAACGTACCAACTTGATTGGGATTCAAAAGTCCTTGGGAGCCAAAAATAAATTCATCTTATTTCAATTCTTATTTGAAGCGGTTATTCTTGCAGTTATAGGAGGGATTATAGGACTTGTTTTCGTCTTTTTTGTATCATTAATAGCATCTAGGATGGCTGGTGATTTTGAGTTTATACTTTCAACAACCAATATGCTTATTGGTACAGGTATTTCTGCTGCTATTGGTTTGGTTTCTGGAATATTACCAGCAATATCTGCCTCTAGATTAGATCCTGTAGAGGCGATTCGTACTGGGATGTAATTGATGGCGTGTGACCGATCTATGAAGTAAAAATGTGATCGCCTTTTAAAACCTTATTGAATACTAAAGTATTGTTGCTACTTGCTCATTTACCCATGCTAGGAACGTTTCATCTGCTTTTGTAAATGGGTCTGGAGTATTAGAGTCTATGTCTATTTGGCCTATGTTTATTCCATTTTTAATTAAGGGTACAACAACTTCTGCTTTTACCGTGATGCTGCAGGCAATATAGTTGTCTTGCGCTTGGACATCAGGTACTACAAAGCTTTCATTGCTTAAAGCTACTTGACCACAAATGCCCTTTCCAAAAGGAATAACAGTGTGATCTGTGGGGTTTCCAGCATATGTTTTTAAATGCAGTGTTTGTGCTTCATGATTGGCAAAATAAAACCCAACCCAGTCATAATAAGGGATATTATCCTTAAGGGTTTTACAAATATCTTCCATGCGCTCTGTTGGTGTATTTGCTGTATTTTTTATAATGCTAGTAATTTGATTTTTTAATATTTCAAAAACCATAGTTTTTTTTGTAAAAGTATTTTAAAGAGGATATAATCACCAAATTCTAATCCTGTATTTTTGTTAAAATTTTAGAATATAATAACGAACATGTATCCATTATTTAAAAAATACAAATCTGTTATTCGCTTTGTTGTACTCTTTTTGAGTACATACATTGTGTTAAGTATGAGTTATATGCTGTTTTTAAGTAGTACAGACACTACAAACAAACCAGATCTTATTACCAACTTAGTTGCAACCCAAACTAGTTTTCTTTTGGATCAAGTTGGCTATAATGCTGAAGTGGTGGCAAGTACCTCAAGTCCTCAAATGAAATTAATAGTGAGTGATCATTATATTGCCAATATTGTAGAGGGGTGTAATGGAATCAGTATTATTATTTTGTTTGTTGCTTTTGTAATTGCTTTTGCAGAAAAATTCAAAAAAACAAGTTTGTTCTTGTTGGCAGGAATTGCCTTGATCTATGTTATTAATATTATCCGAATTGCTATTTTGGCTATTGCTATATCTAAATACCCAAGCTATCAAAGTATTCTGCATGGAGTAGTGTTTCCAGGAATTATATACGGAATGGTATTTTTGCTTTGGATGTTTTGGGTGCGCTCTTTAAAAGCTAAATTGTAATGCAGATGGCATTAAAAATATTTGTTGGAGTACTTATCCTTTTTTTAATGGTAGCGATTCGCACCTACGAAGGGACTTTGTTTTATGATCCATTGCTTTCGTTTTTTAAAACCAATCATACTGTACTTCCGTTGCCTGAAATGCATATTCCTAAGCTAATAGCTTTTACGATGTTACGGTTTTTAATGAACACAATACTTTCATTAGCCTTACTTTGGGTCGTGTTTAAAAAACGAATGGTTATAAAACTTTCGATAGTGTTGTATGCTATGCTATTTGCATGCTTGCTTATTTTGTTTATCATACTATTATGTATAGATACCGAAGCACCACATAGAATTCTATTTTATGTTCGTCGGTTTTTAATTCAGCCGCTATTTTTACTTGTACTGCTACCAGCTTTTTATTTTCAGGGCCTGAAAAAGTAATGTTTTTTGTATTTTTGTATTCTAAATAATACCCATGAAATACATCACATATTCTTTATTCTTAGGAATGTCAATTTTACTTTTTTCTTGTAAAAATGAAACCAAATCGGTTCAGCCAGAGCTTAAGGTTGCTCCAACTGCATCGCAAGTAATTGATACAGGAGCTATTGAAGAGGTTACTTTTAAAAAGGAAGAAGCCACTGCTGTTTTTAATGATTATATAGCTTTAAAGAATGCTTTAGTACAAACAGATGCTGTTGTCTCTTCCCATGCAGCTTCGGGTTTGGTTGGTAGTTTAAAAAAAATAGGATCGAGTGAAAAGGCGATTTTGGTTTCAAAAGAAATTGCAAATGCTACCGATATAGAAATACAGCGTAAGCATTTTGTTGATATTACTGCTATGATAGAATCTATGTTAGAGAAAGAGGTTGCTAAAGGCACATTTTACAAGCAATATTGTCCTATGGCTTTTAAAAATACAGGGGCCTATTGGTTAAGTAATTCTAAAGAAATTAGAAACCCTTATTTTGGTGATAAAATGCTAAAGTGTGGTAGAGTAGATAAAGAAATTAACTAGAATTTAGCATTGCTAACCTATTATTATTGTAATTTCACCCCGTGAAACATACTCTTTCCATACTCTTATCCCTGCTGTTGCTTATTAGTAATACAGGCATAGCATACGCACAACACTTTTGTGGGGAGTATGAAATGATGGCGAAAGTTACCTTCGGTCAAAAGAAATTGTCTTGTGGTATGGCGATGGAGCAAGATGACTGTGATGAAGCCCAGGAAAACGAAGAACACTCTTGTTGTAGCAATCAATACACGCAAGTTGATGTTGATGATACGATTGCGCAAACTGCGTTTGAATACCAAATATCATCTGTTTTTGATGATTTAAGGACTCCTAGTTATAGTATTCCATCTGAAATTTTAATACTCCAAAAAGAGATTGTTTATATAAAATACAATCCACCTCCACTCATTAAAGACATTCCTGTCCTTTTTGAAACTTTTTTAATTTGATCTAAAGAATCTGCTATTTTTCGAAATAGGACAGACAGCTTTTTTATGATCCTAAGGATACTTAGGATCAATTATTATTTCAAATTATAAAAAATGATACATACCTATCACATTCAAGGAATGACATGTAATGGTTGTAAGGATTCGGTTACAAAAGCCTTTGAATCTATAGCAGGAGTTCAAAATGTTCTTGTAGATCTTGAAAAAGAGACCGCTACGCTAACAATGAATTCACACATAGCAACTAACATATTTAAACAAGTACTTCCATCAAAATTTACGCTTTTTGAAAACACGAACGTTTCAGAAGTAAAAGAAAAAAACCTATTTAATACTCAGGCTAATAGTGCAAATACCTCAAAGTGGGAACAATTAAAACCTTTGTTCTTAATTTTTGCCTGTCTTTTATTGGCAACGATTGCTTTAAATTATAACAACCTTAATAGCACAGAAGCCATGCTCCATTTTATGGGTTTGTTTTTCTTTGTATTTAGCCTCTTTAAGTTTTTTGACCTTAAAGGATTTGCTGCATCATTTGCAATGTACGATCCTATTGCCAAACAAATTCCTGTTTATGGAACCCTATATCCTTTTATAGAATTGGTTTTAGGTTTCTTGTTGTTGGCTCAAATTCAAATTCCAATTGCCTTAATAGTAACCGTTCTTTTATTAAGTATTACAACCATAGGAGTCACTTCTGTTTTACTTCAAAAAAAGCAAATACAATGTGCCTGTCTAGGAACTGTTTTAAAACTCCCTATGACGCAAGCTACGTTTATTGAAAACAGTATCATGATTTTCATGGCTATATTCATGCTCTTAACATTGTATATATAATGAAACAAATTTTATACATACTCTTAATCGCGCCCTTATGTCTTTTTTCACAGGAAAAAGTAAGCGGTACTATTCTAGAACAACAAAACGATACAGATGTACCATTGCCTTTTGCTAATGTTTTTTGGCTGGATTCACAAATTGGTGCGGTAACCGATCTCGACGGAAATTTTAGTATTGACTATGCTACCCAATATTCAAAATTGGTAATAAGCTATGTGGGATATTCCACCGATACTATTACCATTACAAATCCGAAAACTCCTGTAAAGCATTTATTAAGGGCTAAAGGAACTTTAGATGAAGTACTGCTGACTTCTAGAATTAAAGCAACCTCTAGGTCTTTTCTGCAAGCCGAAAACATCATTAATATTAGTAGCGCAGAGCTATTAAAAGCTGCTTGTTGTAATCTTTCCGAAAGTTTTGAAACCAATCCATCTATAGATGTAAACTTTGCTGATGCTATTACGGGTACTCGTCAAATACGGATGCTGGGTTTAACCAATCCATATACTGTAATTACCACAGAGAATATTCCTTCGGTACGTGGTGCTTCACAAGCATACGGACTTAGTTTTATTCCTGGCACATGGGTAGAGAGTATACAAATTACCAAGGGAGCAGGAAGTGTAGTGAATAGTTTTGAAAGTATTGCAGGACAGATTAATACAGAATTGGTGAAGCCAAGCACAGATGATAGAGTTTTTGTGAATGCCTACAGAGCGCTCGGAGGAAGGCAGGAAATTAATGTGCACCTCAATACCAAAGTAACAGACACTTGGAGTACTGGGCTCTACATACATGAAAATAACAGGAATAAAAAAAATGATAGGAATAATGATGGGTTTCTTGACAATCCGCTCGCCAATCAAATAAACCTGATGAACCGCTGGCAATACGCCAATCCAAAAACTGGCTTTGTGAGTTTTATCTCGCTCAATTATCTTAAAGACGATAAACAAGTTGGGCAAACAGGGTTTGTGCCAGATCGAGATCGAGGTAATACCGAAGTATGGGGTGGTGAGGTAGATACTCAGCGCTATGGTCTAACGGCAAAGCTAGGCTATGTATTTCCAGAGATACCTTATCAATCTTTTGGAATACAAGTAGCTGTGAATAGACATGAACAAGAATCTTATTTTGGATTGAGAGAGTATAACATACAACACGATAGTGGCTATGTGAGTGGTATTTTTAATTCTATTATTAGTGATTCTAGACATACCTATAAAACTGGAATTACAGCGGCCTATGACGATTATACTGAATTGGTAGAAACGACAAGCTATGTTAGAACAGAGCAAAGCATTGGTGCCTTTTTTGAATACTCCTTTGATGATTTAGAAAACTTCACTATGACAGCTGGACTTCGCGCAGACGCACATAATTTGTTAGGTAATTTTGTAACACCTAGATTTCATGCACGATATACACCTTGGGATAAAGCAGC
>JBNMOX010000122.1:0-5539 GCA_051275835.1 Patiriisocius sp. | reverse complement strand
TTAGCTGCCCTAAACCAGTTAAAGCAAGAAACGGCAGGCATACTTTGCTTTGAAAACCATCCGCTTTTTCAGTCGGAATGTGATCTTTGGGTGGATAATTCGCTGGAGGTTCCATCGATAGATACAAAAGAAGAAGCTCCGCAGCAAAGGGATTTTATTGCGATTCGAGGCGCACGAACACACACCTTAAAAGATGTAGCTGTAGACTTTCCCAAGCAGCAATTATCGGTGGTGACCGGAGTCTCAGGTTCGGGTAAATCATCCCTGCTAATTGACACTTTACATGGCTATGGGTTGCAAGAAATGACCAGGCAGTTTTCTACGTATCAGCAGTCGAGAGTCGGTGTGAATTTTCAGTTTGAAGTAGATACTATCGAAGGACTCACACCGACCATTTGCATCACACGCAAACAAAAAAACGATTCGCAACGCTCAGATATTTCCATACAAACAGGGATGGAAAAGATGTTGCGTTTTGCTTTTTCTAGAAAGGCGCAATATGAGGGAGAAGAACTATCAGCGAGCCATTTTTCTAACAACCACGCCTTGGGAAAATGCGCAGTTTGTGAAGGTTTTGGGCAAGAATTACTTCCTGACTTTAAGAAACTAATATTGGATTCAGATAAAAGTATTTCCAGTGGTTTATTTGCAAATAACAAAGCCATTAGCTATTATGGGGATCCTGCAGGAAAGCACATGGCTATTTTAAAGTGCGTAGGAATTGAAAATGGATTTAGCTTGGAAACACCATTTAAAGCGCTCACATCAAAACAACAAGCAATTTTATTGCAGGGTACAGGAGACACTATTTGGGAAGCAGATTGGTTGTATCAAACTAAAACGC
This sequence comes from Patiriisocius sp., assembly GCA_051275835.1. Classification (GTDB taxonomy): domain Bacteria; phylum Bacteroidota; class Bacteroidia; order Flavobacteriales; family Flavobacteriaceae; genus Patiriisocius. Next base: position 4,695 of record JBNMOX010000122.1, on the reverse strand, counting down.
GAGCAGGTACACAAGCCCTAAGGATGCCATGGGAAGGTTTCTATAAATACCTGCAAGATGAATATTTTAAAACACGAAAAAATAAAAACATTGGTCATCTTACAGCGCTTTTTACGCATCAAGAATGCAGCTATTGCCAGGGTAGTGGATTGAAGCCTGAGCGGTTAGCGTTTTTAATTGCGAACAAATCGATACATGCTGTTAAAGCAATGGATTTTAAAGCCTTAGGTGCGTGGCTTGCTGAAAATGCGAGCCTCAGCAAAGATATCGATGGAAAATTGCTTTCTAAAATTGCTCCACACCTTCATAATATCATAACTAGCGCACAGGAATTGCATATTGATTATTTGCAACTCAACCGAAAACTACCTACACTTTCTGGAGGAGAAAATCAACGCATTGCTTTGATAAAGCAGTTGAACAGTCCGCTAAAAGGAATCACCTATATATTAGATGAGCCTTCAGCAGGTTTGTCTCAGGAGAATATTCCAGACCTGATTCGCATCCTGAAAAAGCTCAGAGATAAAGGAAATACTGTGCTTGTGATTGAACACGACAAATCGATTATTCATGCGGCGGATCATCTTGTACAGATGGGTCCCAAAGCCGGGGAATTGGGGGGTTATATAACATACCAAGGCAGTGTAAAAGGTTTATTAAAACAGGCTGATTGTCATCCTTTTTTGAAGGCTCCTAGCAAAGCGGTGCAACTTAAAACGGGAACTACCCACATTAACATCAGAGAGCTAGCCAAACATACTTTAAAGAAAGATGCATTAGCGCTGCCTGTTGGAGGCATTACGGCACTCACAGGAAAATCGGGCATTGGTAAAACTACTCTGGTAAAAGACATTCTGATTCCGAGTATTGAAACAAAATCCCCTGTAAATTGTGGTGGTATTCATTTTCCTAAAACATATGCGGGTGCAACTTATTTTGAATCTAAAAAACTAAGAACCTATGCGAGTACTTTATTAGTATCTTATTTAGATTTGCTCAAAGAGGTTTGTAAAGTATTTGCCAGCGAAACCAACCATAATTCAAAAGACTTCTCTTATAAAACTAAAAAAAGTCAGTGCTCAAATTGTAACGGCAAGGGTGTTGTTGAAACGAGTTTAGATATTACTGCCAATGCCATTGAAACCTGTGAAGACTGCAAGGGGCAACGCTATCAAAAAAAGGTACTTGCGCATTCCGTACAAACGAAAAATATTGCGGAGGTATTGGCGATGAATATCACGGAGTTGAAAGTTTGGTTTACATGTTTTAAAGTTTCTAAAAATGGTTTTGAATTGTTGAAGAATTTAGAAGAAATTGGCTTGGCACACTTGTGTTTAGACCAAACGGTGCAGACGCTATCTTCTGGTGAAAAGCAACGTCTATTGCTTTTGAACTGGTTGCAAGATAAGCCGAAAAACAACCTCTTTGTTTTAGATGAACCTAGTACGGGATTGTCTTATGTAGATATTGATTTGCTTTTTGAAATTTTAGAAAAATTAAGTATTGATAATGATATTCTAGTGATTGAGCACAATCCTTATTTACTGGAAAAAATAGGAGTGGGTTTCGTTTTAACCTAAGTAGTGGAAAAATAACTCACATTGTCCTGCAGGTGTTTTTGTTTTGAATTAAGGAATGAATAGTAAAAAATAAATTTCAATAATATTTTGTATCCTCTTTTAAATTTTTAATAAAAATGCAACATTTTTTCTCTTTCTTTATGAATTAATGGGGAGTTATAAACGATGTTTAACGTTTCATACTTGAGAAGACTTTTCTACATCATTTTTCTTGTGCTGCTTTCATACCCCTATTTTAAGCTTTTCGACTGCACTCTTATCTAAACCTCTTGTAAAATTTTTATTTGCTATAGTGAATAGCTTTGTTGTACTTTTTTTCCAAGAAAAAAAGTAGTACCGTTTACTGTGAAAAACCAAATGTATTTATTTTATAAAAAAAGAGCGTCTCGATTTTTATCAAGACGCTCTGTGAAAGTTAATGTTAAAACCCAGTTCCAGGATTATCTGGAGAAGCGGCTTGTGCTTTTTGCGGGTTTAAAATTAGATAGGTTCCTAAAGCTGTTAAAGCAGCGTATTTCCCATAGTTTCCTATTTTTTTAATGGCATCTTTACGGGTAATTTCTTTTGTTTTTTTTTTGTGTTTTTCATGATATTTTGTCTTTAAAATTACCGTTATTATTCTAAAATTATTTTTTTACTAAACATACCCGTATCGGTCTTTAGTTTTACAACATAAACACCTGTGGCTAATTTTGGTATAGCAATGTCTTTTACTCCATTAGATTTAAAAGAGGCGTTTAATACCTGTTTTCCTGTTAGATCAAATAAAGTAACATTGGTTTTACTATTGTTTTGTAAGCCAGTAATTCTTAAAGTACGTGCATCGGTTTTATACATACTTACATTTTCTAAACCAACAACCTCATTAACACTTAAAGAATTTCTAGAAGTATGTAAATAAAATCTTCCAATTCCGTTTAAGGCTTCAGTTGTTGTAATTTTATAAGTACTATTTTCCTGATCTAAACGTGTGTATGCATTTGTTAGGCTATCTTCTAAAAATATTTTTATATCAGAAGGAAAGTTGAGAGCATTTAAAGAGAATGTAATTTCTTCATTAGCATTTGCTTTCACTCCCACAGTAACAATCATAGATTCTAAATCTGTATTAGGTAATGCTTGTGTTTCAAAAGCAACTTCTTGATATCCTTCAATTAAATGTGTAAAGACACTTAAGTCAGAAGCAACACCTTTAAACATTCCGATATCAAATCTTGGATCTAATCCAATAGTTTTTCCCTCTAAATAATTAATTGTAGTTTCTTTAGAAGAAACTCCATTAGAAAGTGTCAAATTAATGGTTGGATTATTAGTTCTATAGAAAGAACCTATATTATGACTCTGCATAGCTTCTGTAATAGAAGCAGTGCCAGAAGCTACATCAGAATTGATGAAAAATCCTTGCCCTGGATGAATATACCCTGTTGTTAAGCTGGTATATGCAGCACCATTCCAAATATAGACTGCATGATGAGTTGGAGTCATATTGGCAGTATTAGCAGTAATAAAAGCAGCAATATCTAGATAAGAAGGATAAGGGTTTCCTATAAGGTTATAATTTTTATCATTTTGAAAAATAGCAGGAGAAACAGCCATCGTTGGGAAGGTTCCTGTAAAACTATAAGTACCAGTACTTGTTCTTTTATTAGAATATCCAATACCAGCATTAAAGTTGGCAGCGGCAGCACCAGTTTGGAAATATCTCCAATATTTAGTTGTTGCATCTGGTGTTCCATTATTATAGGTAGAAATACCTCTATTATTTCCTGTTCCAGAAGCAATAGCGTTGGCTGCAATCCAGGCATCATCATAAGTTTCTCCAACAACTGGCGAAGATACTAAATGCCAATTGGTATCAGGTATTGCTAAATTATAGGTAACATTACCATTCACTGAAGATTGAGCAATCAATGAAGCCCCAGAGTTAATAGTTAATGAATTAAATGTTATTGCTGAAGTTGCTGTTGGGTAATTTGTTAAACCACTAGGGATAATAATATCATCCGTAGTTAAGGGTAAAGAATTCAGACTCCAGTTCGATGCAGTATTCCAATCAATATCTGTAGTTCCTGTCCAAGTTGATGCTGACTCTTCAATAACCACATCATCGATCACATTGGTGTATCCATAACTATTTATTCCTTCAAACGCAATCATATAAGTATCAGATTTATTGGTTAAGGCAAGTGTTACGGCTGTCCAAGAAGAAACACTAGCCGTATAATGAGCTATTTCGGTCCAAGTTGCCCCTGAGTCTGCACTGTAATGTACTTTTGTTTCATTCTGATCTGCTCCCCAAGCTTCCTGCCCATAGTAAAACTTTAATTGCGGTGCAGTTAACGATGATAAATCCAAAAGAGGAGAGATCAACCAGGTTACTGGACCACCAATATATGGCAGACTTACAAATCTTGCATTTTTGCTTCCACCGTGGGCTGAGGTTATGGATCCATAATCTGAACCAGCATCATACGTCCAATCTGAGGGTTGCGCCACTGTGATTTCCTTAACCTGTGTCCAGTAACTGCGTGTTGCGCTTGCATCCTCGAATGTTTCGGTAAATGGAAATGTGCTCACTTGAGGAGTTGTAAAAGTATAAGGCCCTGACCAAGTACTCAAATCTCCTCCACCGCAATTAGCTCGTATATAAAAGTTGTAAACAGTCCCTCTGGTTAATCCTGTTAAACTATGTGTATTTGTTGTTTTTCCAGTGATGTTAGGTGCACCTGTGGCTGTAAATCCACCTGCTCCCCATTCTATGTCCCAAATAGTAGCTGTTCCGCCTTCTGTCCAACCTATATTGGCAGTAGTTTCAGTAATTGAGGTAGCTGTAAGCGCAAGAGGAGCTCGGCAAGTAGCTGCAGTATCCGTAAATGTACCTGTAAACATTCCTCTACCATAAGTAGTAGCAAGAATTGTATTGTCTATTGTTCTTAAATCAAAAGAAGTAACTGGAACATTAGACATTCCATTATTTGATGCTACCCAAGTAGGAGTTGCCGCTTTAAAATTACTAGTTTTCCAAACTCCTAATTCTGTTCCTATAATTACCTCATCATTATTTAAAGGGTTCATTAAAATGGCTTTTACAGGAATGTCTGGAAAATCTCCTTCT
>JBNMOX010000121.1:0-5545 GCA_051275835.1 Patiriisocius sp. | reverse complement strand
TCCTTTCAAGATAGTATCTTTGCACAACAACTTATCTCAAAAAAAACATCTTGTTTGATCATTTATTAGGAGAAGAAGTACAGGCTTTTATAAAATATTTTCAGGGAGATATTTCGCAATTAGCGTTCTCTGGAAGTCCTTTTAAGGATGTTAGTATTAAAGACCTTATAGTACAAATAGAAAGCAGAGAGAAAGCAAAATTAAAGCTTCCTACTTGGTATAAAACTTCTAACATTGTATATCCACCAAAATTAAATCTTGAACAAACATCCTCTGAGATTACAGCAGCATATAAAAGTACATTAATACACGGTAAAACAATTGCAGACATCACTGGTGGATTTGGCATAGATAGCTATTTTTTTGCCCAAATTTTTCAGAAAGTAGCTCATTTTGAAATACAAAAATCGCTTTCAAATCTTGTTTCTCATAATCTAATTTGCCTACAAAAAAAAAATATTACGTGTCATATTGGAGATGGATTAGAAGGTGTCGAAGATCACTTTTATGATGTTATTTACGCAGATCCATCTAGACGTCACAACAATAAAGGGAAGGTGTTTTTCCTTGAAGATTGTGAGCCAAACATACCGAAGCATTTAGAATATCTTTTAGACCATTGTAAAACACTTCTGGTTAAGACTTCACCCATGCTAGATATTTCAATAGGCATAGAAGAATTACAATATGTCACACAAGTACATGTAGTTGCTGTAGCTAATGAAGTAAAAGAATTAATCTTTTTGCTTTCCAAAGAACAGACAACAAGCCCAGAAATACATACTGTTAATTTTACTAAAAATAAAATTCAAAAATTTCAGTTTTTATGGAATACAGCTGCTGAAGTACCCATAAACGCACCACAGCTATATGCATATGAACCCAATGCTGCCATTATGAAAAGTGGTGCCTTTACTCAAATATGCAAGGAGTACCAGGTGTCAAAATTACACAAGCATACTCATTTATACACAAGCAATACCCTAGTTAGTTTCCCTGGAAGAAGATTTAATGTTGAGAAAATAATACCCTATTCAAAAAAAGAAATGCGACGTGGTATTGATTTTGATAAAGCAAACATAACCACTAGAAACTTTCCGGAATCTGTTGCAACATTGCGTAAAAAATGGGGTCTTAAAGAAGGTGGTAATCGCTATTTGTTTTTCACAACTATTGAAAATGATAAAAAAACACTATTAATTTGTTCAAAAATACCCTATGAAGCATAACTTACTACTCCTAATTCTTTTTTTCACCATCGCAACTATAGCACAAGATTCTTGTGATTATAAAATAAATGTAGATACTGAAGAAGAAGTTTTTCAACTTACACAAGAATCACTCATTGATTTTACCGTTGGAGATAAAAAAACTGTATTTGTTTATTTTTCTTTAATGAAAGAGGGAAATGTCAAATCTGTTGTATTAAGTATATCACTTAACAGCGAAGAAATTCCTCCTTTAATTTGCTATGATAAGAAAAGTAGAATCTCTTTTCAACTTAGCAACGGAGAATATGTTTCTGCCCCCTATTTAGGAATAGACACTTGCGGTAGACAAACTAAAGATGAAAACGCTATAAATAACAGCATAAGTGAAGCATCTTTTTACTTAGATGAAGTAGCCTTAAAAAGGCTTGTAAATTCACCTGTAGAAAGGTTAAGAATTTCAACATTGAAAAACAATTTTAATCTTGTTTTAAGAGATGTAATTAGTAATGATCAATTAAAAAAATCTATTTATCCTAAAGAATTTTTCATAAACTCACTACCCTGTATTGAATGAAAAGGAAATAATATTATTTTCTTTTAGGTGAGTATGAGCGAAGTACTAAACGACGCCCATTTTTTTTAGTTTTTTATTTAAAAAATATTGTTTTTAGTTTGCATGAACGTTTTTTAAAATTTACATTTGCATCCGCAATTGAATAATTATAATTGCAATGGAGAGGTGCCTGAGTGGCCGAAAGGAGCGGTTTGCTAAATCGTCGTACCCTAACAAGGGTACCCAGGGTTCGAATCCCTGTCTCTCCGCTAATTAAACTGAATGTTATATTTCAGTATCATTGACATACAATCAGTACAAAAGATAAGTCACGGGGTGTAGCGTAGCCCGGTTATCGCGCCACGTTTGGGACGTGGAGGCCGCAGGTTCGAATCCTGCCACCCCGACTTTTTTTTATTGCTACGGGCTCGTAGCTCAGCTGGATAGAGCACCTCCCTTCTAAGGAGGCGGTCACAGGTTCGAATCCTGTCGGGCTCACAATTAATCTCCTTTTGGGGATTTTTTTGTTTAACACCATTATGAAAGTATACGCATACATACTGTTTTCTGAAATATTAAACACATACTATGTGGGTTATACTGCCGACACTTTAGAAGAAAGACTACGTAAACATAACACGAATCATAAAGGTTTTACCGGAAGAACTAACGAATGGAAATATGCATACCTAGAAGCATTCAATTCCAAAAAAAAGTAAAAGGGCGCAATTAATATAAAAATTAGCGCCAAGTGGTATTGTTAATTATCTTTGTAGCATAAACTACAGCTATGCAATTATCACAAATACCTAATATAAAATATACAGACTCGAATAACTTTTTTTTACTTGCCGGTCCTTGTGCTATTGAAGGAGAGGATATGGCAATGAGAATTGCTGAAAAAGTTATAGAAATAACGACTAAACTTGAAATTCCATATATTTTCAAAGGGAGTTTCAAAAAAGCGAATAGAAGTCGTATTGATAGCTTTACAGGTATTGGTGATGAGAAAGCTTTAAAAATTTTACGTAAAGTTTCAGAAACGTTTAAGGTTCCTACGGTAACAGATATTCACGAAGTAGGTGATGCCGAAATGGCCGCAGCATATGTAGATGTATTACAAATTCCAGCCTTTTTAGTACGTCAAACAGACTTGGTGGTAGCAGCAGCAAAAACAGGCAAGGTGGTAAATCTTAAAAAAGGACAATTTATGAGTCCCGAAGCCATGCAATATGCAGTACAAAAAGTAAAAGATGCTGGAAATGACAATGCATGGATTACAGATAGAGGTACTATGTTTGGCTATCAAGATATGGTAGTAGATTTTAGAGGAATCCCAACCATGAAACAATATGCGCCCGTAGTGCTAGACGTAACACATAGTTTACAACAACCCAATCAAAGTGTTGGCGTAACTGGTGGCAGACCAGAAATGATAAGTACGATTGCACGAGCCGGAATTGCAACAGGTGCAGATGGTTTATTTATTGAAACACATTTTGATCCTGCTAATGCAAAAAGTGATGGAGCAAATATGCTAGATATAGCAAACCTAGAAAAGTTACTTTCAGACCTTGTTGCTATTAGAAAAGTGATAAATACTCTATAAAATCATTATTTATAATACTTCTTATTGCGAACACTATAAGCTTCTTTTAGTAGATCAACCAAGATAATATCATCAATATCATCTAGAGAAAAGTATCGTAGGGATTTCATGTGTTTTCTTCCTTTAGAAACCAAATGTTCTTGATGCTTGGTTAAATGCGCACCATGATGAAAACCAACATCTACATAATTTTTTGATTGGTTTAAAAAAACAAATCCTTGCGTTCCGTCTACATAATAGAAAGGCAATCTCCACTTATACAAAAGCATCGCTTCGGGTATGGTATGCGTTATAATAACTTGTAGGTGTAATAAAATAGTCCTAAACGGTTCTGGTTTATCTAGTATATAAACTTCTGCTGGATTCATATTCAATTATAATAATGCATAATTAACATTTCAACCAAGTGACTCTATTGCTTTACATAGTCTTGTAAATAGGAAAATCGTTGGGTGAGTTTACCACCTTGGCTTGTCATTCTTGCACGAGATAACACTCCATTTTGATCCTCATTAAAAAAAGCAGGAATTACATGTTCAAGAAACATATCTCCAAAACCTTCACTAGCATCTTTAGGAAGCTCGCAGGGTAAATTATCTACAGCCATCATGGTTATAGCTCCCGGTGCATCCATAGCTACGGCTGATTCTTTTTGTGGATCATATCCATAAAAAGGATCTGCTATAGTAGAAGGTTTTATGGTAGCCGCTACAGGTCCGTCTATATCACAAGATACATCAGCAATTAGATTGATTCTAAAATCTGCTCGTTTTGCATCTTCCCTTGTAAATAGATATGGAGCGCCATTGCCATAAAAATGCCCGGCTATAAAATAATCCGTGGTGGCCGCGTAGGCCATAAAGTTACTTTCGTAACCAACAGGGTCTTTGTAAAACTCATACTTATCACCCGCTTTACCATCTGAACGTTTGTTGTATTCCATTACATCTATCATGCAATATACAGGCTCTGTAAAATCATTCGTTATATACACCGTATCTGTAACTTCAGAAATATTTAAATGATCTAAAATCTCTTTAGCTCCTTGGGCTACTTTCCCTGTTCCAGATAATGCAATCTTAATGTTAGGAAGGGTAATTTTATCTAGCTCGGCCTTTACAGCATCTAAGTCTGCCAAGTGCTCTACTTTGGGCAAATTAAAAAGTTCGTCACGTATCCCTAGCGCTCTAAAACCATTATAAGCTCCTACCAATCCGGCATATCTTCCAAAGCCAATGAGACGGGCCCCATTTGCCTTCACAATAGTTTCATGGTCATACATTTCAATGTTTTTCTCCAACATGGCAACCAATAATTTGCGATTATAGGGTTGTTTCTTGATAGTGTGACTAAAGTAAAAATACTTTTTATTGGGCAGTAATGAAGCCACTGGAACTTCTTTTACACCCAACATGACATCTGCTTGGCTTACATCTTCTAGTACTTCAAAGCCCGCCGCTTTATATGCTGCATCCGAAAAAATACGTATATCACTAGATTCTACAATAAAGCGAGCTTCAGGGAATTGAGCAGCGGCTTCTTTTAATTTTTCTGGAGAAAAAACTACCCGTCTGTCTGGCGGGTTTTTACGTTCTTTAATAATAGCAAAAGTGATTGGCATTTGGTATACTTTTTGAAATAGTAAATAGGATGCCAAATATAGCGTTTTTCGTGTATCTTTGCCATCCGCATAAAAAAGCTTTTAGCTGAATTATATGGAAAAATGCTTCGGAAATATGCGTTTAAAAACATTTCCGAAGAAATAAAAAGAATTCAGAACATTACACTCTGAATTTTAAATTGGGGTCGACTGGTTTTGACAGCGGGTTCACTAGTATAGTAAGCATGTAGAGCGCTGGGAAACAGCTCTTAAATCTCATTTTTCACACTTTTTAAACGGCGAGAATAACTACGCCCTAGCTGCATAATCCGAATTATAGTAGGATTACGCCTCGGTCTACAAGGTAGATAAGCAGGAAGTCACTCAAACACCTTGGTTTACGGTTTTTGATATAGTGACTTCGTAAAAGTAAACCTATCTAGGATGGTATCTAGACATCTTTGAGACATCTAATTTAGAATAAGGGATGCGTTGGTAGTTTTTGACCGGCAAGTTCACGAAAATTTAAACAGAAACTAAACATGTAGAAAGCTGTAATAGTACACGTTTGG
>JBNMOX010000120.1:0-5589 GCA_051275835.1 Patiriisocius sp. | reverse complement strand
TATCTTGCCGATGGTTAAGATGGCTTTTTGTTGATAATTTTATGAAAACCCTTTTTTCCAATTTTATTTAAAAAATAATAGTAATTTTGTCCCTTGTATGCGACCCCAAATCGTTAAAATATTAACCTTAGTGTGTTCTTTTATTCTAGTCACACCTATGCTTGGACAAGGCTCACCAGCCAGTCAGGGTCCTCCTGCGCCTACCCAGGGGCCAACGTTACCTGAGCTACCTATTGACGATAACATTATTATTCTTATGCTCGTTGCTATAGCGTATGGTGTTTTTGTTGCTTACAGAAAGAACGAAACTACAAATACCCTTCAGTAATACGTTTTACGTATTTTCCAATAACATCAAATTCTAAGTTTACAAGGGTACCCGCAATAAATGTGTTGAAGTTTGTGTGCTCATACGTATAGGGTATAATAGCAACACTAAACGCATTTGGTTTTGAATTTACAACGGTAAGGCTTACACCATTTACGGTGGCAGAACCTTTTTCAATAGTAATATTATTTAAAGAAGCATCATAAGCAAATGTAAACACCCAACTTCCAGCTTCTTCTTTAATTTCTTTACAAATAGCCGTTTGATCTACATGTCCTTGAACAATATGTCCATCCAGTCTGTCTCCTAGTTTCATAGCGCGTTCTAGATTTACAAGGGTTCCTGTTTTCAGTTGCCCTATATTAGTTTTGTCTAGTGTTTCTTTAATGGCAGTAACAGTATAGGTTGTTTCTGTTAAAGAAACTACGGTGAGGCAAACCCCATTATGCGCGACACTTTGATCAACTTTTAATGCGGGAGTTAAGCTGCTTGCTACTTCTATGTGTAAATTATCGCCTTCTGTGGTGAGGGATTTTATTTTACCTAAGGATTCAATTATTCCTGTAAACATGAGTAATTTGGTTACATTTGTACTGCAAAAATAACGATAAAGAAACGACCCATATGACTAATCAGGATAAAATTATAGTTGGAATCTCAATTGGTGATTTAAATGGTATTGGGAGCGAGATTGTGCTTAAAACTTTTCAAGATGTTAGAATGCTAGAGTTTTGCACACCTGTTATTTTTGCTTCTGTAAAGGTCATATCCTTTTTCAAGAAACAATATGAAATGGATGTTAGTTTACATGGTATTGATTCTATAGATAAAGTAGTCCACAAAAAAATAAATGTCCTAAATGTCTGGAAAGAACCTGTAGCGATTGATTTTGGAAAAGAAGACACTACTATTGGTGCGTATGCTATTAAATCATTAGAAGCCGCAGTTTTGGCATTAAAAAAAGGCACCATTGATGTTCTTGTCACTGCGCCAATAAATAAATCAAATATACAGTCTGAATCTTTCAATTTTCCAGGGCATACAAATTATTTACAACAGGAACTAGAAGGCGACAGCTTGATGTTGATGGTTTCTGATACTTTGAAAGTCGGTTTGTTAACAGACCATGTGGCGGTAAAGGATATTTCGGAAAACATTACAAGAGAGGTCATAGAAAAGAAGATTAATACCATACATAAAACACTCATGCAAGATTTTGGCATTCCCAAGCCAAAAATAGCCGTATTAGGTATTAATCCGCATACAGGAGATAATGGAGTTATTGGAAAAGAAGATGACACAATCATGCGTCCAACCTTAGACAATTTGCGCAATAATGGCAAAACAGTTTTTGGACCTTATGCCGCAGATAGCTTTTTTGGTGCTGGAAATTATAAAAACTTTGATGTTATAATCGCCTCTTATCATGATCAAGGTCTCATTCCTTTTAAAACATTAGCCTTTGGTTCTGGAGTGAATTTTACGGCAGGGCTTAATAAGATAAGAACCTCGCCAGACCACGGTACCGCCTATGATATTGCAGGACAAAACAAAGCAGATTTCTCTTCTTTTAGAGCTGCTGTTTTCGCAGCTATACAGATTTTTAAAACAAGAAAAGACTACTTTATTTCGGCAGAAAACCCATTAAAAATTAGCAAGCGAAAACCCTTTGTAAAAAAGTAGTGATAAAATAATTTGCAAATCAAATAATTTTTTATCTTTGCACCCGCTTTACATGTAAGGCAGAGATTTCAATTTAGTGTGATTATGAGAGATTTGAAAGAATTTACAATCCCTTTTGTAGGGTTGAAACTTGGAGAACATCATTTTGATTATGCTATTGAAAACAAGTTCTTTGAGCATTTTGAGTATGATGAGTTTAATGATGCAACCATTAATCTTGGTGTACTGCTAGATAAAAAAACAACCTTTATGGAGTTTACATTAACCTACACGGGTTCTGTAAATGTAAATTGTGATGTTACTAATGAGCCCTATGATGAGGCTGTGGAGGGAACGTATCATTTTATTGTAAAGTTTGGAGATGATTTTAATGATGAAAACGAAGACCTTTTAATTATCCCTCACGGGAGTTATGAAGTTAACATTCAACAATTTATTTATGAATCTGTTATTTTAAATCTACCAAGCAGAAGAATACATCCAGGTGTTGATGATGGAACGTTGCAGAGTGATATACTTGACAAACTTGAAGAATTAAGCCCAAAGGAAACCAAAGAGAATAGAGAAGAAACCCAAGAAGGACCAACAGATCCAAGGTGGGATTCATTAAAAAAATTATTAAACGATAAATAATAGAGCGTAATGGCACATCCTAAAAGAAAAATCTCCAAAACTAGAAGAGATAAAAGAAGAACACATTACAAAGCAATTGCACCGCAAATTGCTACAGATCCTACTACAGGAGAGTCGCATTTATACCATAGAGCGCACTGGCATGAAGGTAAATTATATTACCGAGGCCAAATAGTTATTGATGCTGTAGAAGAGGTAGAGGCATAGGCTAAAAAATAATTTATATGGAGAACTCTCACAGCCTGTGAGAGTTTTTTGTTTTCTGAAATTTTAGATAGAATCAAAAAAGTTAAAAAAGACTTTTTTTTGATTAAAATTCACTACTTTTCGTGCTTTTTAGAGAGGTTTTGCCTCTCTTTATTGAATTTAAACAAATTCTATGAGTACCATTACCGCTGCAATTACCGCTATTGGAGGCTATGTTCCTGACTATGTTTTAACAAACAAAATACTGGAAACTATAGTAGATACCAATGACGAGTGGATTACCTCGCGCACAGGAATTAAAGAACGCCGTATTCTAAAAGGAGAAGGTCAAGGAACCTCTTTTATGGCTATAAAGGCGGCGCAACAGCTCCTTTCTAAAAGCAATACCAACCCAGAAGATATTGACATGGTGATTATGGCAACTGCCACGCCAGACATGCCCGTAGCATCAACTGGTGTTTACGTAGCCTCTCACATTGGAGCCGTAAACGCTTTTTCGTATGATCTCCAAGCAGCGTGTTCTAGTTTTTTATATGGGATGTCTACTGCCGCCAGATATATAGAATCTGGTCGTTACAAAAAAGTACTACTCATAGGAGCAGATAAAATGTCTTCTATTATAGATTACACAGACCGTACTACTTGTATCATCTTTGGAGATGGTGCAGGAGCTGTTTTGTTTGAACCCAACACCGAAGGATTAGGCGTTCAAGACGAAATATTACGCTCTGACGGGACAGGAAGACAAAGTCTTAAAATTGAAGCTGGTGGATCTATTTTACCTCCTTCAAATGAAACAATAGCCAACAAACAGCATTTTGTATATCAAGATGGAAAAACGGTGTTTAAGTTTGCTGTTTCCAATATGGCAGATGTTTCAGAAAAAATAATGGCTCGCAATAACTTGACTGGTGATGATATACAATGGCTGGTGCCGCACCAAGCCAATAAACGTATTATAGACGCTACGTCAAGAAGAATGAATTTGCCAAAAGAGAAAGTGATGTTAAATATTCATAAATATGGCAATACAACATCAGCAACATTACCGCTGTGTTTATTCGATTATGAAAATCAACTTAAAAAGGGAGACAACTTAGTCTTTGCCTCTTTTGGAGGAGGCTTTACTTGGGGTTCTATTTATGTAAAATGGGCCTATGATCCAAAATAATAAAACCAACACGAATTAATAAACAATAAGAACATGGATATAAAAGAGATTCAAAATTTAATCAAGTTCGTAGCTAAGTCTGGCGCTAGTGAGGTAAAGCTTGAGATGGAAGACGTTAAAATTACAATTAGAACGGGAGACCATAACAAAGGGGAAACTACCTTTATACAACAAATGCCGCACATGGCCGCTGCTGCTGCACCCGTTGCTCCTGTCGCAGGCGCTCCTGCCGAAGCTCCTGCTGCTCCGGTTGAAAACAATGAAGAATCAAAATATATTACCGTAAAATCACCAATTATTGGTACTTTTTACCGTAAACCATCACCAGACAAACCTATGTTTGTTGAAGTAGGCTCTATTATTGGTGAAGGAGATGTTTTATGTGTTATTGAGGCCATGAAGCTTTTCAATGAAATAGAAAGTGAAGTATCTGGGAAAATTGTAAAAATATTGGTAGACGATGCTTCTCCAGTGGAATTTGACCAACCATTATTCTTAGTAGACCCATCATAATTTAGATTTCAAGTCTTAGGTACGATCTCACTACTTATTGAGAAGTATACAGGGGTGTTATTTAATTGTAAATAAAAGAGATATGTTTAAAAAAATATTGATCGCCAATAGGGGTGAAATTGCACTTCGTGTAATTCGTACCTGTAAAGAAATGGGCATTAAAACGGTAGCTGTTTATAGCAAAGCCGATGAAGAGAGTTTGCACGTTAAGTTTGCAGACGAAGCCGTATGTATTGGTCCAGCACCAAGCAGTGAGAGTTACTTAAAAATAAGTAACATTATTGCAGCGGCAGAAATTACAAATGCAGATGCTATCCATCCAGGATATGGATTTCTTTCTGAAAATGCAAAATTTTCGAAAATCTGTGATGAACATAATATCAAATTTATTGGAGCTTCTCCAGATATGATTGACAGAATGGGGGATAAAGCGAATGCTAAAACAACCATGATTGCAGCAGGAGTACCTTGTGTTCCAGGAAGTGAAGGAGTAATACCAGATTTTAAAACCTGTATTAAAGTAGCCAAACATACAGGCTACCCAGTAATGCTTAAAGCTAGTGCTGGTGGTGGTGGAAAAGGAATGCGTGCTGTTTGGAAAGAAGAAGAGCTACAAGATGCTTGGGAGTCTGCTAGACAAGAAAGTAAAGCAGCCTTTGGGAATGATGATATGTATATGGAAAAGCTTATAGAAGAGCCACGCCATATTGAGATACAAATTGTTGGAGACAGCAATGGAAAAGCGTGTCACTTAAGTGAACGTGATTGCTCTATACAACGCCGTCACCAAAAATTGACCGAAGAGACTCCAAGTCCCTTTATGACAGACGAGCTTAGAGAAAAAATGGGAATAGCTGCCGTAAAAGCTGCCGAGTATATTAAATACGAAGGTGCTGGAACTGTAGAGTTCTTAGTAGATAAGAATAGAGACTTCTACTTTATGGAAATGAATACCCGTATTCAAGTAGAGCATACCATTACTGAGGAAGTAATCAATTTTGATTTGATAAAAGAGCAAATTAAATTGGCTGCTGGAGAAAAAATTAGCGGAAAA
>JBNMOX010000119.1:0-5592 GCA_051275835.1 Patiriisocius sp. | reverse complement strand
ACCTAATCTTGCTGCAGTATTTATTATAACAGCAGCGCTATTATATGCCTATGCTATCTATATAAAAAATGGAATACTAATCAATAACATTTTAGTAGCAGGCCTAATTGCTTTTGTATTAATCACCATGGTGTTATTTGACCTCTATCCAAATAGTAATGGGCTTATTTATGGAAAACCCTTATACGCCACACAGGTAGTTTTGCATTATACATGGTTTGCTTTTGGTCTAAACCTACTACGTGAAATTGTAAAAGATATTCATGATAGTGATGGCGATAAAAATGCGGGAAGAAACACGATTCCTATTGTCTTAGGGAGGCAAAGAACGATCTATCTGGTCTTCGGAATTACCATTGCATTTTTAGCCATGGTACTATATTATTTATATAACTACGTATACATAGATCAAATCCTTATGGGATATTTTCTGTTATTCATTATTGCTCCTTTGATGCTTGTCATTGTCAAAACATGGAATGCTACTAGTCAAAAAGATTTGATGACCATAAGTACACTCTTAAAAGTAGTAATGTTACTGGGTGTTTGCTCTATTTCGCTATATTACAGGTTATTTTAAGTATTTGGTATGCACCTTCAAACCCTATAAATAGTATTATAGGAGATACTCAAATGAGTTATCTGAAAGATCAACAATCGTAGAGAGTATTGGTTTAATTGTGGACAAGCATATGTGGAATTTGGCAGGAACTTATGGTCAACAATCATAGTGCATTGCATACTCAATACAATCTCTAATATTGGAAGAGTCCAATATTATTTTTAAATAAATTGCGCTATAAAAACACACTATAATCCTATTTAAAATGGAAGCAGCAATGACAGAATATAATACCTTTGTAAGAAGTTAAAAATTTGACAACAAAACAATACGCTATATGAATGCACAACAATGGGCTAGCCTTTTAAAAATTACTTCGGTAGCTTTTGTGTTATGTATTCTATCTAGCTGTAATGCTCCACAACAACGAGATAGAGATCACTTAGTCTTTAGGTACAACGAACATAGTAATATCGCAACCTTAGACCCTGCATTTGCAAGAAATCCGCAAACTATCTGGCCTAGCAATCAATTATTTAATGGTTTGGTTCAATTGGATGACCAACTTAATATTCAACCAGATATCGCCAAATCTTGGCGTATTAATGATAGCACACTCACCTACACATTTACATTACGAGATGATGTCTATTTTCATAAAAACAAAGTCTTTAAAAAAGATAGTACTAGACTGGTGATTGCGCAAGACTTCGTATATAGTTTTGATCGGTTATTATCCTCAAGATTAGCCTCTCCAGGATCTTGGGTCTTACAAGCTGTAGAAAGCTATCGTGCAACAAATGATTCTACCTTTGTCATACAACTCAAAAAACCTTTTCCTGCCTTTCTTGGATTATTATCGATGCGCGACTGCTCGGTAGTCCCTAAAGAAGCTATTGCGTATTATGGAAATGACTTTAGAAGTAACCCCGTAGGTACAGGTCCGTTTCGATTTAAATTTTGGGAAGAAAACGTAAAACTTGTCTTTAGAAAAAACCCGCTATATTTTGAGAAAGATATAGCCGGCAACCAGCTACCCTATCTAGAAGCAGTAGCCATTACATTTTTACCCGATAAACAAAGTGAGTTTTTACAATTTGCACAGGGTAATATTGATTTCATGTCTGGATTAGACAACTCTTACAAAGATGAAATTATCACGACCAAAGGCGTCTTACAACCTGCCTACAAAGACCGTGTAAACCTTATTACAACACCTTATTTAAACACAGAATATCTTGGCTTTTTTATGGGATCTTCTGCACAAGAGATTGCCTCTCCCCTTTTAAGAAAAGCCATTAACTATGGTTTTGATAGAGAAAAAATGGTTACCTATTTACGTAATGGAATGGGCATACCCGCTACGCATGGCTTTATTCCTAAAGGATTGGCTGGATTCAATTTTATTGATGGCTATAGCTACGACCCAGAAAAAGCAAGAACCCTCATTGAAACGTATATAGCAGAAACAGGAGACAACTACCCGGAAGTAACTATTGGGACCAATGGTCAATACCTGGATGTTTGTGAATATATACAGCGAGAATTAGAAAAACTTGGTGTCTCAATTAAAATAGATGTTATGCCTGCCGCTACGCTTAGACAAATGAAAAGTAGCGGAGAACTTGATATTTTTAGAGCGAGCTGGGTCGCAGATTATCCAGATGCAGAAAACTATTTATCGCTTTTTTATAGTCCTAATTTCACCCCCAATGGCCCAAACTATACCCATTATAAAAATGTAGTATTTGATAGCCTATATGTGGAAGCACAGAAAATTTCAAAAATTTCAGAACGTAAAGTCTTATATACACAAATGGACAGTATCGTTATTGCAGATGCTCCTATTGTACCTTTATATTATGATATGGCAGTACGATTTGTGTCAAAAAAAATAACAGGATTAGGCATTAACCCACAGAATTTTTTGGTACTTAAAAATGTCAAAAAAACAAAATAACGTATAAAATGGCATACAATATTGTTCTTATAGAACCCGAAATACCGAACAATACCGGAAACATTGGTAGGATAACCTTAGGTACTGGGTCTCATTTACACCTTGTAAAGCCTTTTGGATTTGAAATAAGTGACAGTAGGTTAAAACGGGCTGGCTTAGACTATTGGAAACATATAGAGTGTACTATTTATGAGAGTACTGCTCATTTCTTTGAACAACATGCTACTAAGAAAATGGCTTTTTTATCCAGTCATGCAAGCAAGGATTATTTGGAAATACCCTATGAAGATGACTTGTTTTTAGTGTTTGGAAAAGAATCTGTTGGGCTTTCTTCTGAAATTTTAAAAAACCACCCAACACAACAGTATAAGATACCTTTGTATAGCGAACATATAAGAAGCCTAAACCTAGCCAACGCAGTTAGCATTGTAGTGTATGAAGGTTTGCGAAATTTAAAAAAATAAATATATCATGCTCAATCTCAAACTAGCCACCGACCCAAGATGGGTTACTATTGTAGAAAGTAATCTTGAAGAAATTTTAACAGATCACGCTTGGTGCGAACAAAAAGCAGCGACCAATGCTATTAGCATCATTACCCTAAACAGTCACCTTGAGGATTTGGTAACAGACTTATTAAAACTAGCCCAAGAAGAGTTAGAACATTTTGAAATGGTGCATGAAATCATCAAAGAAAGAGGATATAAGCTAGGGCGTGAACGCAAGGATCATTATGTCAATCAATTGTTTAAATTTACCAGCAAAGGTGGCAGTAGACAACAGGCCATGGTAGATCGTTTATTATTTTCGGCAATGATTGAAGCTAGAAGTTGTGAGCGTTTTAAATTATTAAGCGAACGCATTAAAGATAAAAAACTTTCCGAATTTTATAGAGAACTTATGATTAGTGAAGCTGGGCATTACACTACATTCCTAGGTTTTGCTAGAAAATATGGTGAAGGTATCGATGTAGAAAAACGCTGGCAAGACCTTATAGATTTTGAAGGAGAGATCATTAAAAATTATGGCAAAAAAGAAACGATCCATGGCTAGTTATTATATATTACACTAAAATAACACCTATTGAAACCCGCTACGCTCGTCCAAATAAAAAAAGAAATTAAACTACGTTCTCCAGAAGACATAGAGCAATTATGTCTTCGTTTGGCGCGATTTAAAAAAGAAAACAAAGAGCTCCTTACCTATCTACTCTTTGAAGCAGATGACGAAGAAGGCTATATTACACACATTAAAGAAACCATTGATGAAGAGTTTGATGCTATAACAAACACCAACTTCTATTACCTCAAGAAAAGTGTTCGGAAGATTTTACGAAACGTAAAAAAATACATCCGCTATTCTGGAAACAAAGAAACCGAAGTAGCCATATTACTCCATTTCTGTGAGCGCCTTATTACATTTAAACCTTCTATCACAAGAAATGTAACCCTTCACAATATATACGATAGGCAAATACAAGTCATTGACAAAAAAATTGAAGGTTTACATGAAGATTTACAATATGACTATAAAGAGGAACTTTCGGCACTAGGATAGTACTTCTTAATTTCTTAAATTACACTGAAATACTATTCTTATGAAAAATAACCTCACCGCCATTATTTTTGGACTCGCTATTGTTATTGCTGCTGCTGTGCTTGGTAATTCTTATATGAACCGAAACAAATCACAACGTACTATTGCCGTTACAGGTCTTGGTAAAAGTGATTTCACGAGTGACCTTATTGTTTGGGAGGCCCGTTTTATAAGTAACAACAATAACTTACAACAAGCCTATAAAGATTTGGCGAATGACAAGGGTATTGTAACCCAATATCTTACTTCTAAAGGAGTGGACGCAGGCAATATAGTATTTAGTGCCGTCAATACAACAGAAAATGAAGAACCAAACTACGGCCCAAACGGGAATTATATTGGCACAACCTTTACTGGCTATAGCCTATCACAACATGTAGAAATAAAGTCGGCCAAGGTTTCTGAAACAGAAAAAATATCGAGAGAAATTACCGAATTGCTAAACAAAGGAGTGCAACTATACTCTGAAGCACCCCGGTATTACTTTACCAAAATAGAAGACTTAAAAGTAGAAATGATATCGCGCGCTACAGAAAACGCTAGACTTCGTGCCGAAAAGATTGCAGAGAACTCAGGCTCCAAATTAGGAGAATTGGTAAGCGCAAGAATGGGTATTTTCCAAATCACAGGACAAAATTCTGGAGAGGACTACTCATGGGGAGGAGCATTTAATACGTCTTCCAAAGAAAAGACTACTTCTATCACAATGAAACTAACGTACAATGTAGATTAAATTCTATTGGTAAAACTCATTACTCACAACTTAAACTAATAAATGACCACCTTATACCACAATCCGCGTTGCAGCAAATCTAGGCAAGCATTACAAATCTTAGAAGAAGCCAAAGAGCCTGTAAACATTGTTTTATATCTTAACAATGTCCCCTCTGAGGCCGACATAAAAAAAATACGCACACAGTTAAACATTCCTGCCCTAGCCTTAGTGCGTAAAAACGAAGCCATTTGGAAAGAGCAATACAAAGGTAAAGACCTTACAGAAGCACAACTCATTAAAGCGATGCACAATCACCCAAAACTTATAGAACGCCCAATAGCAATTAAAAATGGAAAAGCCGTGATAGGAAGGCCGCCTGTGGATGTATTGACCCTTTTATAAATAAATTTCATTTATAATTAATATACAGATATATAAATGTTTTTTAACTCAATCGACTTTGCTATTTTTCTACCAATAGTGTTTTTACTCTATTGGTTTGTAGTTAACAAAAACCTAAAACTACAAAACTTCCTTATTGTAATAGCAAGCTATTTTTTTTATGGTTGGTGGGATTGGAGATTCTTATCATTAATACTTTTTAGTACCATTATTGATTTTACGGTAGGGCAAAAACTTAAAACAGAAGACAACCAAACTAAAAGAAAGGTTCTACTTTGGATAAGTGTTATTATTAATCTTGGGTTTTTAGGGTTTTTTAAGTATTATAATTTCTTTCTTGACAACTTCATTACCGCT
>JBNMOX010000118.1:0-5608 GCA_051275835.1 Patiriisocius sp. | reverse complement strand
AAAGACACCATCACTTTTAACCGAAATACATTAGACAGTGTTACGAAGCAATATGATGCTAATTTTATCAATGACAAGTATTGGTTACTTGCTCCGTTTAACTTGATTTGGGACGAAGGCACTTCTTTCTCTGAAAAGAAACAGCAAGTTGCCCCTATTTCTAAAGACACACTTAATATGCTCACTATCACCTATGGAAAAGAAGGCGGTTACACCCCTGGTGATGCGTACGATTTATACTACGGAGCCGATTTTCTGATCAGAGAATGGGTATTTAGGAAAGGTAATGCACCTGAAGCTAGCATGCAAACTACCTGGGAAGACTATCAAAAGTTTAAGGGTATTCTTATTTCAACATCACGTAAAGATCCAGCTTCAAAGCTAGAACTTTCCTTTACAAATATACAAATACAATAATCTACGAACAGCCATGATATTTCAAAATTCAAGAACGTTTGCCCAACAATGTGACCGTGAAGACCCGCTTTCAAATTTCAGAAAACAGTTTTTGCTACCCACAGATGATCAAGGAAATGAATTGGTCTATCTCTGCGGAAATTCGCTGGGGCTGCAACCCCTTAAGACAAAAGACTATATTCAACAAGAACTAAACGATTGGGCTAAACATGGTGTTGAAGGACATACAGACGCAAAAAACCCTTGGTTACCCTATCATGAGTTTTTAGCCCAAAACATGGCAACTATTGTAGGTGCTAAGCCAAGTGAAGTGGTGGTGATGAACACCTTGACGACCAATTTACATTTAATGATGGTAAGCTTTTACCAGCCCACCAAAACCAACTATAAAATTGTCGTTGAAAGTGATGCTTTTCCTAGCGATAAATACGCTATGGAGAGTCAATTAAAATTTCATGGTTTTGATACCAAAGAAGGACTCATTTTATGGCAACCAAGAGCAGGTGAAGATTTGTGTCGCTTTGAAGATCTTGAACACATCATGGAAACGCAAGGAGATGAAATAGCCTTGTTAATGATAGGAAGTACGAACTACTACAGTGGACAACACTTTCCTCTAAAAAAAATAACCGAGTTGGGTCATAAATACAATTGTTTGGTAGGTTTTGACCTGGCACATGGCGCAGGAAACATACAGCCCAACCTACATGAAACAGGACCTGATTTTGCTGTTTGGTGTACCTATAAATATTTAAACAGTGGACCCGGAAGTTTGGGAGGCTGTTTTGTACACGAACGCCACGCAAACAACAAAAAACTCAACCGTTTTGCCGGTTGGTGGGGTCATAATAAAGAAACACGCTTTAACATGCGCCACGAGTTTGATGCACTACCAGGCGCAGAAGGCTGGCAACTAAGTAATCCACCTATTTTATCAATGGCAGCCATACGCGCAAGCCTAGACACTTTTATGGACGCAGGCTTTGATAACATAAGAGCAAAGAGTGAAACCCTTACAGGATACCTAGCGTTTTTACTAGATGAAATAGACAATAATGACATTAACATCATCACCCCTAGAAACAAAGAAGAAAGAGGTTGTCAGTTAAGCATTCAATTGAAAAACGCGAACAAGGCATTACATACCAAACTCACAAAAGCAGGTGTCATAAGCGACTGGAGGGAACCCGATGTAATTCGTGTTGCTCCTGCCCCATTATACAATAGCTATGAAGATGTATTTGAATTTGTAGAACGATTAAAAAAAATATTATAATATATGGACGTTGCTACAGTACTTATATATATTCACGCTGGGTTTGGAGGTCTTGCCTTGCTTTTTGGCACCTTAGCTATAGTATGTAAAAAAGGAAGTAAAAGACATAAAGTGTCAGGAAAATATTTCTTTTACAGCATGACCACATCTGCTGTAATTGCCTTAATAATAGCTAGTATACCAGATCATTATAGTCCTTTTCTATTCTCCATCGGGGTATTTAGTTTATATTTTCTAATCACGGGGTATAGAGCGCTTCGTTTTAAGAAGAAAGTAGATCGTGTACTTATAGATATTATAGCTAACATAGTAATGCTCGTTATAGCTATTTGTATGGTATTGGTCCCCGTAATTATGTATGGTGCTCTAAATATTGTATTATTGGTATTTGGCCTTTTGGGCATCTTAGCTACATTAAATACATTTCAGCTTTTGATAAAAAAAGACAGGCTAAAAGAACGATGGTTACGAATGCATTTAGGAAATATGATGGGCGGATATATCGCGGCAGTTTCTGCCTTTGCAGTTGTAAACCAAATTTTACCCGGTGTATATAATTGGTTTATTCCAGGAATTATTGGTGGAGTTTATATTTATTATTGGATGAGAAAAATAAGATTATCAAAAACCACAAAGTAAAAAACATGACAGAAAATCAAAAAATACTCATTATAGGTGCAGGCCTCTGTGGAAGTCTACTCGCCCTTAGAATGGCACAACGTGGCTATCAAGTACAATTGGTGGAAAAACGTCCAGACTTAAGAGACAGTACTCAAGACGCAGGACGCTCTATTAACTTATCGCTAAGTGACAGAGGACTTAAAGGCCTAAGACTTGCAGGTATTGAAGAAGACGCAAGAAAATTATGTATTCCTATGTTGGGCCGTATGATTCATGATAAAAAAGGCAACACTTTTATGAGTAATTACAGTGGCCGTGATGGTGAGTATATTAATTCTATCTCTCGCCCAGGACTCAACATGCTATTGCTAAATGCTGCGGAGGCCATGCCAAATGTTAACATCACATTCAATAAAGGATGTACACAAGTAGACCTTGAAAATGCAGTAGCAACATTTAAAGATTATACTACAAAAGAAGAAACAACATACAGCGGCGATATCATTCTAGGAACTGATGGCGCAGGTTCTGTGGTAAGGAAAGCGATGTTTAACGACAGAAACTTCTTATTTAGTTTTTCTCAAAACTGGTTGACTCACGGCTATAAAGAAATCACCATTCCAGCTACAGAAGGTGGAGGATACCGCACAGAAAAAGGAGCTTTACATATTTGGCCAAGAGGGGAAGACATGCTTATTGCACTCCCTAACCTTGATGGCAGTTTTACAGTAACACTCTTTGCACCCTACTCCAACAGTGATTATTGTTTTGATAACTTAACCACTCCAGAAATGGTGATGGAATATTTTACGAAAGAATATCCAGATGCTGTTGCATTGATGCCTAACCTTGTGGAAGAATTTTTTGACAATCCTACAGGACCTTTAGGCACGATAAAATGTTCGCCCTGGAATAGTTTTGGCAAAACATGTTTGTTAGGAGATAGTGCTCACGCCATTGTACCGTTTTATGGACAAGGCATGAATGCTAGTTTTGAAGACGTTGTTGTATTTGATGAAACACTTGAAAAACACGAAAGTAAAACGGCAAAGAGCAACGATTGGAAATCCATCTTTAATGCCTATGAAAAAGCCCGAAAACAAGATACAGATGCCATTGCAGACCTTGCAGTAGATAATTTTCATGAAATGAAAGAACATACAGCAAGTCCGTTATTTCAGCAAAAACGAAAGATTGAAATGGCTTTTGAATCACAATTTCCAACAGCATATTTTAGTAAATATTCTTTGGTTACTTTTAACGAAGATGTTTCATACCATGAAGCTATGACTAAAGGGCGAGCTCAGGATAAAACTATTTTAAATCTATTGGATGATGGAATGCTGCCAGACACTATGAGTGTAAAAGAAAAACTAAACCTAGTACAACAAGAAACCAACGCAATACTTCATGATGATGAAGTAGTTGGAAAATTAAAATAATTATGGGAAGATTAGTAGCAGGAAAAGCAACACCGAGAGGCGCATATCCGCATATTAAAAGAGCGGGTGATTTTTTATTCGTTAGTGGCACAAGTTCACGATTAGCGAATAACACTATTGCAGGAGCAAATAAAATAGATGAGATGGGAACCATATTCCTAGACATTAAAGAGCAAACCAGAGCCGTTTTAAACAATATCAAAGATGTGCTAGCGACAGAAAATGCTACTATGGAAGACGTGGTTGATGTAGGGAGTTTTTTAGTTAATATGAATGATTTTGGCGGTTATAACGAAGTCTATGGTGAGTTTTTTAAAAAAGAGACTGGACCCGCAAGAACAACAGTTGCGGTGCACCAATTACCACATTCACATCTGGTTATAGAGATTAAAGTAACAGCTTACAAACCCCTTTAAATTTAAATATTGAAATACCAAATACAATATATCGTTTTCGTCTTATGTGCTTTGTTTTATTTAACAACAGGGAATCTAAATGCGCAAGATAGTTTACAAGAGACCTCCAAGAAACCTTTTGAAATAGGAAAAACGGTCACAGTAAAGTCGGTTATTTTAAATGAAGAAAGGATCTTGAATATCTACCTTCCGAAAGGCTATGAAACTTCAGAAAAAAAATATCCTGTAATCTATTTACTAGACGGCTCTGCAGATGAGGATTTTATTCATATTGCTGGATTAGTACAGTTTCAATCTTTTCCTTGGTTAGACATGTTACCAGAAACTATTGTAGTAGGAATTGCCAACATAGACCGAAAAAGAGATTTCACCTTTCCTTCAAACAATGCACGTGATAATAAAGAATTACCAACCTCTGGTGGATCTGAAAAATTTATTCGGTTTATACGGGATGAGTTGCAACCTTACATTGCTGAGTTTTATAAAATCTCAGAAGAAAAAACACTTATTGGACAATCACTTGGCGGCTTATTAGCTTCGGAAATATTATTAAAACAACCCTCACTCTTTGATAATTATTTGATTGTTAGTCCGAGTACATGGTGGGATGACGAATCACTTTTAGAGTTAGTTCCTACTTCAGTAAAAAAATCAAAAAATATTTTTGTAGCAGTGGGTACAGAAGGACCTTACATGCAAACGGGAGCTACAACATTATTCTACAACCTAGTAAAAGCTCATGAAGAAACGAGTACTATCACCTTTAAATTTCTTGAAAAACAAGATCATGGAGATACCTTGCACCTTGCTGCTTATTTGGGATTAGAAACATTTTACAAGAAATAATAGCTGTTACTATGGAATATTTAAAGAACTACATAAACGGAACCTATTGCGGCCCTATATCTGGTGCTTGGATAGACAATTACAATCCAAGTAACGGTGAAGTATACGCACAAATTCCAGATTCCACTAGTGATGATGTAGCTGTTGCTTTCAAAGCAGCCCAAGCTGCTTTTCCATCTTGGTCTACAGCTACTATTGAAACGAGAAGTAGGGTACTCTTAAAAATTGCAGACCTTATAGAAGCAAACTTAGAACGTCTGGCCGACGCCGAGGCTAGAGATAATGGAAAGCCCTTAAGTTTGGCAATAGCAGTTGATATTCCAAGAGCAAGTGCCAATTTTAGATTTTTTGGAAATGCCATTACTCAATTTGCTAGCGAAGCGCATGAAAGTGTAGGCTTAAACACTATGAATTATACCTTACGGCAACCTATTGGAGTTGTTGGATGTATTTCTCCATGGAATTTACCACTCTATTTATTTACTTGGAAAATAGCGCCTGCGCTAGCTGCAGGAAATTGTGTGGTGGCAAAACCTAGTGAAGTAACACCAATGACAGCTTATTTGCTGGGCGAGATCTGTACTGAAGCT
>JBNMOX010000117.1:0-5649 GCA_051275835.1 Patiriisocius sp. | reverse complement strand
AAAGTAAAGAATATCACAAAGGAGACATAGGAAACTTTATGGTAAATAAAGATGGTACTGGAGATATAAAATTAAGAACAGATCAATGGTGTATTGGCTGTGATGATAAGGCTAAAAACATTGTTGGTAAAGCTATTATAGTGCATCAAGGTACAGATGATTTCACTTCCCAACCCTCAGGTGCTGCTGGTGCAAGAGTAAGTTGCGGTGGTATTATACAATAACACAATGCCTAAAAACAAAAAACGCTTTACAAATTTGTAAAGCGTTTTTTTATATAGAATTTTAAATAAAAGGCATAAAAAAAGGCAAGCTACCTACATCACACCGCTCAACCATTTACCCTTGCTGCGTTCCCGCCCTGGGGGATTCCACAGGAGCTAGTTGTGTAGGACTTGCCAACTGCAAAGATACGCCATTTTGTATTTTTGCAAACTATTTTTAAGAATCATTTATAATAAATATCTTGCCATATCTTTTGAAGAACATTTACAGATTTGGGCTTCAAAATTTTATTAAATCAAAAATGTATTATGAAACATACTAAGTACTTTATTGCCTTACTTTTAGCTGTTTTTATTTCAAGCTGCGGGAGTAAAAACCAAGACCCAAAATCATTATTTTCAATTGAGATTGAAGGCAACAAAAAGGCAATTTCTGCATCAAAAACACTTGCTTTTACAGTAAAAAGTAAAAAAGGAAATAGTATTGATGCAGTTAGCTATACTATTAACGGGGAAAAAGTAGCAATAAATGAGACTTTAAAAGGAAGTTTTAATTTCTCAGACAAAACACTAGGTACTAAAGTTATTACCGCCAAAATACAGAGTGATGGTGAATCCTTTAGTATTTCAGAAACCATTATAGTACTCTCTCCTATAAAGCCAATATTGTATGATTATAAGATTCTAGAATCCTACCCACATGACATCACTGCCTACACCCAAGGGTTAGAATTTGTAGGGGATGTATTGTATGAAAGCATCGGGCAATATGGAACATCTTCACTACGCAAAACAAATTACAAGACTGGAGAAGTACTAGAAAATAAGCCGCTAGAAGATCAATATTTTGGGGAAGGGCTTACGATAAAAAACAACAAGATATATCAACTTACTTGGAGAGAAAACATAGGATTTATATACAATCTAGAAACACTAGAGAAGACAGGCACCTTTGCTTATAATCAAAGTAGAGAAGGTTGGGGACTCTGCAATGATGGCAATACATTATTTAAAAGCGACGGGACTAGTAAAATATGGAAATTAAATGGTGAAAGTTTAGCTGAAGAAGACTATATAGAAATGTATACCAATAAAAGTAACATTGATTCAGTAAATGAACTTGAATGGATCGATGGCCATATTTATGCCAACATCTACAAAAAAGATGCTATTGCTATTGTAGACCCTAAAAACGGCGCAGTACAAGGTGTTATAAACCTCAACGGACTCAAAAAGAAAGTAACCCAACACAACAAACTAGATGTGTTAAATGGTATTGCTTCTAAAGGGGAACCAAATATTATATATGTAACAGGTAAAAATTGGGACAAATTATTTAAGATTGAAATTATTGTAAAAAAATAGCCGACGTTCAGTGTTCATTATGATTTAAAGAACAAAAAACACGAAGAGGAAAAAACAGAGAGAAAGCAACAAAAGAGAAGCACGAAGAATTGTTTGAATTAATAATAGCATGTAATTAAAAAAGAATCATCGTATAGGAAGTTTTATAAAGATTTAGTCTTAAGATCAAATCTTTGCTTTTTTACAATATTACACCGAATAAAAAGTTATATTTTTATCAAAAATTTCCATTTATGAAGTATGCATACGGCCTCGTACTATTTTGCTCTATTATTTTATGGAGTTCATGCCGCAATGATTTTGAAACGGTCCCTAATACTGGGAACCTAGAGTTCTCTAGAGATACAGTATTTTTAGATACTGTTTTCACAAATATTGGTTCGAGTACTTACAACCTTAAAGTATATAACCGTAGTGATGATGATATCACGATTCCAACCATACGTTTGGGCGATGGAGAAAACTCTCTATACCGCTTAAATGTAGACGGACTGCCTGGTAAAATATTTAATGACATCAATATTCTGGCAAAAGACAGTATTTTTGTTTTTGTTGAAACTACGCTAGATATTGACAACCTGCCAGGTGGGGGATTCGAGTTTTTATATGAAGACCAAATACAATTTGACACTGCAGGAAATCAACAAAATGTAGCACTTATTACCCTGGTAAAAGATGCCGTGTTCTTATTTCCTCAAGACTTAGGTAATGGTATGTTTGAAACACTAACACTTGGAAGTGGTGAAGATGCTATAGAAATAGAAGGTTTTTTCTTAGACAATACAGAATTAAACTTCACCAATGAAAAACCCTATGTTATCTATGGTTATGCAGCTGTTCCACCAGGGGAAGAACTTATTATAGATCCTGGGGCACGGATACATTTTCATAACAATAGTGGTATTTTGGTAGCCAACACTGCCTCTATAAAGGCCAATGGAGCACCAAGTATAGATCTAGAAGCTTTGGAAGGAGAAATTATTTTTGAAGGGGATAGATTAGAACCAGAATTTGCAGATATTCCAGGACAATGGGGTACTATTTGGTGTACCGCCGGAAGTACCAACAATGAATTTAGCTTTACTACCATTAAAAATTCCTCTGTAGGTCTTTTAATGGACAGTAATGATGGAGACAGAACCTTAACACTACGTAATACACAAATTTATAACTCGGCTAACATAGGATTGCTTGCAAGAACAGGAGATGTCTATGGAGAAAACGTAGTGATTAACAATAGCGGACAATCGAGTTTAGTGTTATCGTTAGGAGGAAGCTACACCTTTAATCACTGTTCTTTTGTGAACTATTGGTCTAATGGTTTTAGAACATCCCCAGCAGTTCAAATTGACAATGGGGTTGCAACTGAAGATGGTGTATTAACGTTTCCATTAACACAAGCAAATTTCAATAACTGTATTATTTATGGTACTGAAAATATAGAGTTAGGACTAATACCAATAGACGAAAGCACGCCTTTTAACATTGAATTAAATAATAGCTTATTACGCTTTAACGACATCAATAATACATTTACTGGAAACCCATTATATGAGTTTAACGCTAGCGTAATTCTAAATATAAATCCTGAATTTCAAGATACGAATACGAATAACTTTAATATAGAGCAAAACATCTCTGGTGCAGAAGGCATAGGAAATACTGCTACAAGTGCTCTAGTACCCATAGACCTAAATGGAACCAATAGAGCAACACCGCCAGACGCGGGTGCCTATGAAAGTACAGCCTTCCCTCCTGAAGGATAAGCGCAAACCTTACTAATTACAAAATCCCTGCAAATGCGGGGTTTTTTTTATATTTATAACGCTATTTCAAAATACAACAATTCTTCACCTTCGTGATCATCTGTGTAGATGCCTTTTTCTTGTAAACCCAATTTCTATAACAAACGTATAGAATCAATATTTTCAGGAACCGTGATACCTCCTAGTAGTCAGTTTCAAGTCATCTTTAGCATATACTAAAATAGATTTTGCCGCTTCAAAAGCGTAACCCTTTTTATAATGAGTTGGTAACATTGCAAAGCCAATATCTGGTATTGGTAATGACTCCCGTTTATACAATCCGCTCATACCTAGAATTTATTTGGTGGTTTTTAATTCTAATACATAGGGTCCAAAACCATATGTTGTATAAAATGGCATATAGATGTTTACAATGTAAGCTTCTGCAGCTTCTAAAGTGACAATCTTGCGATCACCAATATAAGTTAGCCATCCATCGCTATTCATTAATTCTAAAACAAAAGGAGCATCTTTTGGATAAATTTCACGAAGCATTAATCGTTCAGTTTCTAAAATGTAGTTCATATTCTATAATTAATTCGCATTTTAAAAAAAAAGTTGTCATACTTCGATTGGCTCAGTATGACAACTTTAAATTATTTTTATTAATTGTATTTATGCAACAAACAAGGGTCTATGACTCATCATACTATTTACCATAATAGCAATTTCATCTAGTTTATCATCATCTTCATGATGCATCAAAGCTGCATCAATAAAATCTACAATCTGTTGCATGTGGTCTTCTTTGAGTCCGCGGGTAGTAATGGCTGCTGTACCAATTCTAATCCCACTAGTTACAAAGGGTGATTTATCATCAAAAGGGACCATGTTTTTATTCACGGTAATATCTGCTTTCCCTAGGGCAGCTTCTGCTTCTTTACCATTGATGTTTTTATTTCGCAAATCAATTAACATCATGTGGTTATCTGTTCCTCCACTAATAATGTTATATCCTTTTTGTACAAAAGCTTCTGCCATAACAACGGCGTTCTTTTTTACTTGAATCATGTAATGTAAAAACTCATCGGTAAGCGCTTCACCAAAAGCAATTGCTTTGGCAGCAATAATATGTTCTAAAGGCCCTCCTTGATTTCCTGGAAAAATACCGCTATCTAATAAGGAAGACATCATACGTTTTTTACCGCTCTTTAAAGTAATCCCAAATGGGTTTTCAAAATCTTTCCCCATTAAAATCATACCACCACGAGGTCCACGCAATGTTTTGTGTGTAGTTGTGGTTATAACATGACAATGCGGTACTGGATCTGCAATAATTCCTTTGGCAATTAAACCAGCTGGATGTGCAATATCTGCTAGTAAAATAGCGCCTACTTTATCTGCAATTGATCTAAAACGCTTATAATCTATTTCACGAGAGTATGCCGAAGCTCCAGCAATAATCATTTTTGGCTGCTCCTTAATCGCAATAGCTTCAATTTTATCATAATCAAGCATTCCTGTTTCCTGTTCTACACCATAAAATACAGGATTGTATAATCTACCACTAAAATTTACTGGGCTTCCATGCGTTAAATGTCCACCATGTGCCAAATCAAACCCTAAAAACGTATCTCCAGGTTTTAGACAGGCATGAAATACAGCCGTATTTGCTTGAGAACCACTATGGGGTTGCACATTGGCATACTCGGCTCCAAAGAGTATTTTAGCTCTATCTATAGCAATTTGCTCTACCTCATCTACAATTTCACAGCCACCGTAATAGCGTTTACCAGGATATCCTTCTGCGTATTTATTAGTAAGCACAGATCCGGCAGCATCCATGACTTGTTGGCTTACAAAATTTTCTGAAGCAATAAGCTCCAAGCCATCCAATTGGCGTTCGTGTTCCGCTTGAATCAATTCAAATATTTGTTCGTCTCTTTTCATAATTATCGTATAATACTGGACTATAATTTATTTTTTTATTCTATTCTGAAATGTTCATATTTCAAAAAAAACGCTCCACTAACAAAAGATATATCCTTGTCATAATTTTAACATTTCCGACCTAATGTTGCCGAATATTTTTATCCTTCATCATCATTAATTATAAGGAAATTGACTCGTAAAGGCATAAGAAAAAAACAATGAAATTATCTTTGTGTTAATTAATTATCAAAAATAGCAAAAGCAATCGTTACCTATTCTTAAAATTATATATTTGATGTATATTTTACTAACAGAAATTAAACATTATGCCCTTAACAGCAAACAACCCTTCTAGAGTTTCTTGGATTAATATTCCAAATAAC
>JBNMOX010000116.1:0-5659 GCA_051275835.1 Patiriisocius sp. | reverse complement strand
ATGGTTGTTACAGCAGGCGTTCCATACAACATAGCGTCTAGTAATTTTCCTTTTAATCCAGCGCCAAATCGAATGGGCGCCAAGCATATTCTAGCCGCCTCCATGACTTCTTTTACTGATGATGCCCAGCCTTTTATGTAAAACCCTTCCTGCTCATTATGTAATTCTTCAATATGCTGTGGTGCATAATTTCCATACACATATAAGTCTACCTTTGGTAACTGTTTTTTGATGAGCGGCCAAATTTCATTTTTTAAATACAAGACACTATCTACATTAGGAGCATGGTATAAGTTTCCAATAGTCATAAAATGAGCTCGTGTTTCAAACGCTGGAAGTGTTTCTAGTTGTGGGATTTCGGAAAGCACAAAAGGCAGATAGTATAGTATTTCTTTTGAAAGATTAAAAGTGTTCAGTAATAACTGCATTTCAAATTCAGAAATAATCAAGGAAAGATCACATCTTAGGATACTAGCCAATTCTCTTTTTGTGAAATCTGTATACAGATTTGCATTTTTAGCATCTCCTGTATCTTTGAATGCCTGCTGCCTTGCTTTTCTTAGAAAATGAAGGTCTTCGGTGTCTAATATCCTTAAGGCACTGGGACACACCTCAGCCACGCGCCAACCAAACTGTTCTTCTGTGATAAAGCGATCAAACAACACCATAGTAGGATCTAGATCTCCCACAAAAGCATCAAAAGAAGGATGATTAAGTTGTACTATTTCCGAAGTAATCCCTAAGGTACTAAGGTCAAGGCTTTTTTCTGAAATACTAGCTGTACTGGCAAACACAATAGAATATCCCACTTTTTGAAACATCGTAATAAGTTGCAACATACGTGTGCCTGCCGCTGTTGTAGTGGGCTCTGGAAATATATGACCAATAATAAGTAGTACTTTCAAGATGTATATTTTTTAATAAGCGTAGCCCCTAACATATATAATATCGCTGGAATCCCAATCCAAATGGCTTCATTCAATAAAACCCTTCTTACCCACTCGCCCATGAATTTGTCAATGCCTATAGGAGATACTTGTATGGGTCTCCAAGGTAAAAAATATCGAGTATCATCAAAAGGAGAGAAAAAGGCAAGTCCCAAACCACCTGAAGTCATTCCATCCAATACTGCATGTGAGGCTGTACAGATTGTAAAGAATACCATAAGCCTTACTCCACTTTTGGTGAAAAATAATTTTGAATAAAAAATGGCTGTCACTAAACATCCTAATACGCACGAAAATAGTAAAGAGTGAGAAAACCCTCTATGTCCCCAAAAACGCTCATATGGGACATTAAATTGAAGTCCTAGAACATCTGCATCTGGAAGAATGGCGCAGACTATCCCTAAAATCCAGAAGGTAGTACTTCTAAGTTCTTTAGAAAAACTGGACCCGAAAGCTATAGCTGTCAATGCATGTCCAAATACAGATGCCATAACTATAAATCTGTTACATTTATACGGTACGTTTTAATTTCTGGAACATTGTTATCCCCTAATAGAGTCATAGCTGCATAAATATTCCCATCTAGGAATTCTATTTGTGGGAAGCCTGTAGCTCTGCTCCCTTTTGTTTTGGTTATTGTAACAGTAGCTCCTTTTTCACCCGAACTTGATATTTTTGCCAATTGCACATAGGCAGTATCATCTTCATCTCTCTCCATCCATGAGATTACAGCTTCTGTTTCGTTGAGGACTATTACATCTACTCTACCCAATGTTTGTTTTGTATTAACATGTATAGGAGTACCAAAAGATTCTCCACTATCTTTAGAAAACAGTAGCTGAACTTTAGGTGTTTCATTTACTCCAGTAAACCAAGCCACAGCTACGTTTTTTCCAAAGGCATCTACAGCAGGTCCATTCACAGGACATCCTGCAATTTTCCAATTATCCTTATAGATTGATTTAGGGCTTGTCCAAGTATCATTATTTTGCCAACGTACTATAGATATATCACGAATTTCATCTTCGGTCCTGTCCCTATACACTACAATAGGTCCATTAACAGTCATCGCTGCGCTTGTTTGACAACAATCACAGATGCTATGGTCGAGCTCTTTTGAGTGAATTACATTACCCGTTTTGTCAATACTAGCACCTCTTAGTGTCATAGCTCCGCTACTTGTATGTCCTTGTTTTTCATGACCTGAGTGCTCACTGGCGCCAGTATTTCGACCATCAAGCCAAGTAACAAAAAACTCATTAGTATCATAGGTAGGAATCATAGAAACGAAACCATGCTCTGTTTTGGTACCATCTTTATGCAAAATAAAATTCTTTTTCCAAGAAGTGCTGTCTCTATTCTTGTAGTTCAGCTTAACATCATAGGTATACGTTCCTTCATCAGATTTTTGAAGATAACTAGTTAGTAAACTTCCTTTGTTCTCAGCTATTGCAGGGAAATCTGCCCAATTGGTAAACCAGTCATCTCCAGAAGCAATCATTTCTGGCGGTGACCAGCTATTATTTTCATAGCTAGCATAGTTCAAATGGTCTATACTATCACTCAAGGTCACCCAAGACATGAACAGTGTTTTTCCATTGCTAAAAAGCTTGGGGGTTTGGCTATCTGTTGCCGCTGGATTTTTAATAGCAGCAACCAGAGATACCGCTACATCTGTTTTTTCAATACTATCTTTTGGACTGTCTTTACAGGAAAGTGTAAAAAAACATATTACCAATATAAATGAGAAATGTATTTTCATAGCTCGAAAGTACACAATTGATTTGAATAGGCTTATGTAAAAAAAGCAATAAAACGTATGCTATTTCACAACTTCCGCATATAAATCGAAATCTTCTGCTGCTGTGATTTTTACGGTAAAGAACTCACCTGTTCTTAGGTAGCCTTCTTCTCCATTAATCAAAACTTCATTGTCAACATCTGGGCTATCAAATTCGGTTCTACCTACATAATAACCGCCTTCTTTACGATCGATAATGACCTTAAATTCTTTCCCTATTTTTTGTTGGTTCAATTCCCAAGAAATTTGAGATTGAATTTCCATAATAGCATTGGCGCGTTCCATTTTAACATCTTCTGGAACATCATCTTCCAAGTTATACGCA
Organism: Patiriisocius sp.; assembly: GCA_051275835.1. GTDB lineage: Bacteria > Bacteroidota > Bacteroidia > Flavobacteriales > Flavobacteriaceae > Patiriisocius. The sequence goes on along the minus strand of JBNMOX010000116.1, from coordinate 2,586 downwards.
TGGGTGTTTTCCTCATGAGAATATGTAAAACATCCCAAACGCTCAAAGCGCATTTCTTGCACCCAATCTCTAAGGGTTTCAAAATCTTCTTGTGTTTCTCCTGGATAGCCAACAATAAGTGTTGTACGAATAGCCATATTTGGAACAGCAGCTCTAAAATCTTGTAATAATTTTGTAGTCTTTGCCTTGGTCGTTCCTCGACGCATCGATTTTAATATTGGATCTGCAATATGCTGTAATGGGATATCGATATAATTGCAAATCTTAGGTTCCTTATTCATTAAATCTAACACATCCATCGGGAAACCTGTTGGGAATGCATAGTGCAATCTAATCCATTCTATACCTGAAACAGCAGCTAACTTTTCTAGTAATTCTGCTAAGTTTCTTTTTTTGTAAAGATCCAATCCATAATAGGTTAAATCTTGAGCAATTAGAATCAATTCTTTTACACCTTTTGCTGCTAATTTTTCTGCTTCAATCACCAAATCTTCCATAGGAGTTGATTTGTGCTTTCCACGCATGATAGGAATCGCACAGAAAGAGCAAGGTCTATCACAACCTTCGGCAATTTTAAGGTAGGCGTAATTTTTTGGTGTTGTTGTTAAACGTTCCCCTATTAATTCATGCTTATAATCTGCTCCCAGTGCTTTTAATAAGCCAGGTAACTCTGTAGTACCAAAATACTGATCTACATCTGGAATTTCTTTTTGAAGATCTGGCTTATAGCGCTCACTCAAACAACCCGTAACAAAAACCTTGTCAACCAATCCTTCTTGTTTTTTCTGAACAAACTCCAAGATGGTATTGATACTTTCTTCTTTGGCATTAGCAATAAACCCGCAGGTATTAATCACGACCACGTTTCCTTCTTCTTCGTGTACAACCTCTTTATTATTAGCGCGTAATTGCCCCATGAGCACTTCACTATCATATACATTCTTAGAGCAACCTAGGGTTACTACATTGATTTTGTTCTTCTTAAGTGTTTTTGTACGCATGATTTTGAGCTAGGATATACGATTTTTTAATTACGAATTATTGGTTTGCAAAGATACTTCTTTTTATACGGTGATATGATAGTTTATCTTTGGGATTTAGCACTTTCGATTTTCCATAAAAAAGCTTCGGAAATACTACCATTTCCGAAGCTCTTTTAGTTTTATAATATAATGTACTATTTGAAGAAAGAATCTACGAACTCCAGCTTATTAAAAACCTGTAAATCATCTATACCTTCTCCCACACCAATATATTTTACGGGAATTTGAAATTGATCACTAATCCCAATCACAACACCACCTTTGGCTGTCCCATCCAGTTTAGTAACGGCTAGTGATGTCACTTCTGTAGCGGCCGTAAATTGTTTGGCCTGTTCAAAAGCATTTTGCCCTGTAGAACCGTCTAATACTAGAAGTACATCATGCGGAGCATCTGTTACCACTTTTTGCATTACACGCTTTATCTTGGTAAGCTCATTCATCAAGTTTACTTTGTTGTGTAAACGACCTGCAGTATCAATAATAATAACATCTGCATCCTGGTTTACACCACTTTCTAGGGTGTCAAAGGCAACACTAGCAGGATCACTTCCCATGTCTTGTTTTATCATTGGCACTCCAGTACGGTCTGCCCAAACCTGTAGTTGATCTATTGCTGCTGCTCTAAAGGTATCTGCTGCTCCCAGCACTACGTTTAATCCTTGATTTTTAAATTGATGTGCTAATTTACCAATGGTCGTAGTCTTACCCACCCCATTTACGCCAACAACCATAATAACATGGGGACCTGTTTTATGTTTTGGTACAACAAATTCTGTTGCATTACCAGAATCAATTTCACTTAGTAGACCTGCAATTTCTTCGCGAAGAATGGCATTAAGCTCACTTGTACCCACATATTTATCTTTGGATACGCGCGCTTCAATGCGTTCAATAATTTTAAGGGTAGTCGTTACTCCAACATCACTCGACACTAAAACTTCTTCTAGGTTATCAAGAACATCATCGTCTACTTTGCTTTTTCCTGCAACAGCTTTGTTTAATTTATCAAAAAAAGTAGACTTCGTCTTTTCGAGTCCTTTGTCTAAGGTTTCCTTTTTTTCTTTACTGAATATTTTCTTAAAAAAGCTCATGAGTCGGAATTGCGTTGATACCTCTAGTATACCTCAAAAATAGTCTTACTTTGTTTGATATGCAAGACGTTTACCATAGAAAAGTAGTAGACACACAAAAAGCCACTTAGTAAAGTGGCTTCTGTATATATTATAAAGGGTAGGTGATTATTTCTTAGTCAACCAACCACTTACTTGGTCTGGAGCCATAATAGCTTCTGAGAAGATATAAGCTCCTGTCTTTTCCGACTTAACCATTTTAATAGCTTTGGTTAAACGCTTTGATCCTGTTTGTAACGATGCAACTGATTTCTTTGCCATTGTAAACTTGTTTACAATTCCCACATAGGTGGGAATCCAATTATTTAATTTCTTTATGAACAGTCATTTTCTTCAAGACTGAATTGAATTTCTTCAACTCCATTCTATCTGGTGTGTTCTTCTTGTTCTTTGTAGTAATGTAACGAGAAGTT
>JBNMOX010000115.1:0-5666 GCA_051275835.1 Patiriisocius sp. | reverse complement strand
ATTATAAAACGTCATTTTAGCGCCTTTGGTTTTCAACCTATAGAAACCCCTAGTTTTGAAAAGAGTGAAACCTTGATGGGAAAATATGGGGAAGAAGGGGATCGCTTGATTTTTAAAATATTAAATAGTGGTGATTACTTAAAAAAAGCGAATGATGATTTTTTGACGGATAAAGACAGTCAAAAACTAACTACTCAGATTAGCGAAAAAGCACTGCGGTATGACTTGACCGTACCTTTTGCTAGATATGTTGTACAACACCAAAATGATATAACGTTTCCTTTTAAGCGCTATCAAATACAGCCAGTATGGCGTGCAGATAGACCACAAAAAGGTCGTTTTAGAGAGTTTTATCAATGTGATGCAGATGTTGTTGGAAGTGACTCCTTATGGCAAGAAGTAGAGCTAGTACAATTGTATGATGCTGTATTTACAGACTTACAACTACAGGGCACCATCATTAAAATGAATAACCGTAAAATATTGAGTGGTATTGCAGAAGTAATTGGCGCAGAAGATAAACTCATAGACTTTACTGTTGCTTTAGACAAACTAGACAAAATAGGCGAGGAGGGTGTTAAAAAAGAAATGCGGGACAAAGGCATTACAGAAGATGCTATTATCAAAGTACAACCTTTATTCGCGATGAAAGGGGATGCCAAGAAACAATTGGAAAGTTTGAAAACGATGTTAGCGAACTCTATCGTTGGTATGCAAGGAATAGAAGAACTCGAGTTTATTGTGGCTAACATTTCAGCATTAGGACTACAAACAGCCACTTTGGCTATTGATGTTACACTAGCGCGTGGTTTAAATTATTACACAGGTGCTATTTTTGAAGTGTCTGCTCCAGAGGGTGTTGCCATGGGAAGTATTGGAGGCGGCGGACGTTATGATGACCTAACGGGCATCTTTGGTTTAAAAGATGTAAGTGGGGTGGGTATTAGTTTTGGACTAGACCGAATCTATCTAGTGATTGAGGAGCTAGGGCTATTTCCTGAAACAGCCACAGAAAACACCAAAGTACTGTTCCTTAATTTTGGAGCATCGGAAGCTTTATACGCTATGCAAGCTATACAAAAGCTTCGTAAAAATGGAATAGCAGCAGAGTTATATCCAGACAAGGCTAACAACCAAAAGAAGGAGAGAAAACAACTTACCTATGCAGAACGTAAAGGAATTTTGTTTGCGGTACTGGCTAGAGAACAAGAAATACCTAATAACTTGTATGTCCTTAGAAATATGAAAACAGGAGAGAAGGAAACGGTTGATATAGATAGGCTTATACATATTTTGAACTAATAAATTATACAGGGATTCGTTTTTTAATGCATTAAAAAGAAACAAAGCAAATCTACCTTTGTGAGTATCTTTTTTAGTTATTTTCATTTAAATGTTTCGCTAAACGTACACCGATACTTGCACAAGCTTGCAATAAATATCCGCCAGTAGGAGCATCCCAATCTAACATTTCGCCAATACAAAATTGATTCGGAAAATTTTTAAGTTCAAAATTTTCAGTAATTGCATGCAAATCAATTCCACCCACCGTAGAAATTGATTCGTCAATGGATACCGTATTCATTATTTCTAAAGGAAATTTTTTGATGCTTTTTGATAATGATTCTGTATTTAAATAAGACTCTTTTGATAGATAGGTTTTTAATAAATCGATTTGAGGTGTACTTAGTTTGAGTTCTTTTTTTAAGACTTCAGTCGTATTTCTATAGGGAGATGATTTTATTTTAGCATGGAGTTTTTCGAGCGTTAATGAGGGTTTAAAGTCGATAAAAACACTTGCTCTTTTGTCTGTATGCAACTGTTCTCTAATGTGTGGACTCAGTCCGTAAATGGAGTTTCCTTCTAATCCAAATGTAGTAATAACAGCTTCTCCTTTCTGAATAAAATTATTGCAAGAAACGGCAATATTTTTTAAAGGAGTTCCTTCGTGTTTTTGAATAAAAGTAGGCTTCCAATCAATTTGATATCCGCAGTTTGATGCTTGAAAAGATTTTGTTTTGATTCCTTTTTCAGCAAAAGTATTCCGCCAGTTTCCATCAGAGCCTGTAACCTTCCAACTTCCTCCGCCTAAAGAAAAAACAGTATAATCTGTTTGTATTGTTTTGTTATTGATAATTGGATTACTAGTGTCGTCCCAATTAGAAAAAGTATGTTCATACTTGATAATAACTCCTTTTTCCTTGATAAATGTAAGAATTGCATTCAGTACTTCAATAGGTTTAATTCCTGCTTGTGGAAATACTCTTTTACTGCTTCCTACGTATGTTGGAATCCCAATTTGATCGAGCCAATCTCTAAAATCTATATTGGTGAAATTATTAAGCGCAGCTTCTAAAAAATCATTTGGCGTGTATCTTTTAATGAGCTGGTCAATGGGTTCTGAATGTGTTAAGTTGAAACCACCTTTACCAGCAACTAAAAATTTACGACCCGCTGTTTTATTTTTTTCATAGATGGTAATCTTAAATTTTTCAGGATCTAAAAAAGCGGCCAATAAAAAAGCTGATGGCCCACCACCTATAATAGTGATCTGTTTTTTCATGAAACAAAAATAGTTATTGTTAGCGTGCTTAAATCATTTTTTTTGTTAGCGATATTTTGCAGGTATTTCATATTCATCCTCATAAAATTATGATACCAAACTCTTTTCTTATTTCAGAAATTGGAGTATTTAAATACAATTCATAATTTGTACAAGTCCATGGTTTGGTCATCCGTTTCGCTTTAATTATGACCCTTAGTATTGCTAAAATAAATCTGAAGATATTTTTTGCAACATGCTGAAAACTATACCTTCTAAATAATTCAAAGGCATTTACTTCCTTATACTCGCATATTACTTCCCAAAACCCTAGGGTTGTTCCAAATGTAGTCCAAACTTTAACCACACCTTCTCCATAGATTGAAGTATCACAGCCAAATATAACATGAGCAACATCATGGTCTATTAAGAACTCTTTTGCTTTTTCAGAGATAGGTACTCTATTAGAAAAATAACTCATATTCTTCTCGTAAAATGCATCTATTCCTTGTTGAAGTGTTGCTTCGGCTGTTATCATTTTAGCATTCGCTTAGGGTGTTTTTATGCTACATGGTTGCATAGCAGTATTGTCTATGGTAATGGTAGTCATTTCGGGTTGCATAAATGTATTAAAAAAGCGCAAGTTTTAATCACTTGCGCTCTATTAGCTAATTTTATATATTGTTCGTGTCTTTTTATGGCACTACTCTTTTAATTTTAGTCCAGTAGATTCCTGTCCGCCTTGCAGTAATGTCATGCTTTCAACCTGCCCAGCTTCATTTAAATTAAAAGTTACTTGGGCTTCTACTACTTTTAAATAAAATACAGTATCAGATTTAGGATAAATTTCAAATTCGCCCTGACCTGTAGCTTGCGCTATCATCTGACTTCCTTTTTTAGTCACTGTAATAATAAATTCTGGAGCCAAGGCATATTTGCCAACATAGGTCTGTAAAATATTTTCGTCTACAGTAATCTCTTTAAATAACCCTTGGGTAGCTACTCCTAATTCTTTTAATATTTTAATTCCTTCTTTGCTTCCTGGATTTAACTCAACAGCTTTCAAATAATTTTCAATTGCCTTTTCCTTTTCTCCACTTGCTAAAAGAGCTTCTCCATAACTGTCATAGACATTAGAAGAATTTGGAAATGCGTCCTTATTTATTTTAAATATGGCCACGGCTTGCTCTGTTTTATCATTCCCTAGGTAATGATAGCCAAGTTGATTTAATTGGTTTTCTGAGAAATTGTACTTATCAGCTTGATTGTTTTTTAAATCTATATAAGCTGCTTCAATGTTATCAGTCCCTTTGGTGTCAATAATCTGTTTCATTTTATTAGCAACAGAAGGCACTATATTACAACGATTTCCTAAAGATTCTCCTGTTTCCCAATAGATCCAATCACAAAATACTTGACGATATATATTATGTCCTGCACCTCCATTAGTAATCATAGCAAAACCATCATTGGTAACTGGGTCTAACATTAGGAAGGCATGCCACCCAGTATTAGCTCCACCATGACCTCTTAAAACCATGGAGGTTCCATTAATTGCATCCACCTGGTATCCTAGACCATAACTTCCGTTTGATGCTTCAGCGGGTTCCATCATTTGCTCTAAGGTAGCAGCTGATAAAATTTGTTGTTTTTTACTATTTTTTTTGTTTGCATAGAGACTCGCTAGTGCAAATTTTGTAAAATCTTCGATTGTAGTCTGTAATCCTGCTGCTGCTTGGGCTGTGAACAATTCAAAATCAATTACTTCTCCAAAATTATTGTGTTCTAGAGAGGAAGCTTTCAATATAGTATCATCAATGGTGTAACTACTATGGGTCATGCCAAGCGGGTTTAATATTTCTGCTTGCATATAATCTTCAAATTTTTGCTGGGTAACCTCTTCAATAATTAGCTGAAGAATAGAAAAACCTCCTCCTGAATATTTCCATTTGGTTCCTGGTTCCATGATTATCTCAACAGGTCCTGGACCGTTGTTTTTTCCATTTAAAGATTCTTCAATGGAAGGTAATGTGTCTTTCGGAGACCATCCTGGATATCCGTGTAATGATAACCCTGCGGTATGGCTTAAAAGTCTTCGTATCGTTACCTTATCTGAATCAAACTCAGACTCTGGTAAATGCCATCTAGTTAAGTATTTTTCGGCAGGTGCGTCCAAGTCAATTTTACCTTCTTGAACTAGTTTCATTACCCCCCAAGCTGCAATAGTTTTGGAAATAGATCCAATATTAAAACCAGTGGTAGTTGTTATCTTTGTTTTTTTGTCAATATTGGAATAGCCATATCCTTTTTGCAAAATAATTTCACCATTCTCTATAATAGCAATAGCAGTTCCAGGAACGGTAAAGTCATTTAGTAGTTGAGGAATTTTTTGATCCAATTCATTCACGAATTTTTTGACCTCTTTAGATTCTTTTTGAGCGATACTAGCAAAAGAAAGTAGAAGTGATAACAGAAGGCTTAGTTGTTTTATCATTATTTAATGTTTTATGTATGACGACACAGGTATATAAATGTTACTTTAAAGTCTATTTCAAAGGACATTCATTGCCACCAACGTTTTGCATACCATTAGTTTTTAAGGGCTTTTATTTTATAAAGCTCTTTGGATGCTTTTTCATATTTGTCACCTTCATTCCATCTTGGTGTTTCTTTATCATTTGCGATGTTACGTCCTGCTAGTATGTATGCTTTAAAGAATTTTAGTAAATAATCATAATCTAAAGTAACCGCTTCGTCTCCTGGTCTATGGTAATATTTGGTAACGTCGCCGTCAAATGAAGAGAAGCCTAAAGAGACGTAGGCGCAGGGATGCCTTTTTTAGCAAAGTTTACATTATCACTTCTATCAAACAAACCTTGTTCTTTGGCAGGATCATCAATAGCTTTTAATCCAAACGCTTCTGCTGCGCTAGAAATATTGTTTTCAGCAGTAGTTCTAGTCAAACCTACAATAGATATCAAGGAAGTATCATTATAACCTGCATTATCACTATTAAAACAATACACCATTTGGTTTAAAGGCAACATAGTATTTACTCCCTAACAAGCCTTTTTCCTCTCCTGTAAATAAAATAAATAACGCAGATCGTTTTGTTGGATATTTT
>JBNMOX010000114.1:0-5670 GCA_051275835.1 Patiriisocius sp. | reverse complement strand
TCTGAGGTGAGTGAATTGAGTGCTAAAATCTATTATTACGTCTATTACCAATTTATGCCAATGGGTAAAACCAAATGGAATCAAAACAAATTGTTTTCTTTTCGCAATTGGCTTACGCATGGTTGTCCAAAAGATAATGCTGCTTTAGAGGTTTTTAAAAACAAACAAGTTGCTATTGCACAAGACGCTAGCCTAAGGCAAAGGAAAAATATAAATGATATCAAAAAAGGTTCACCTGAATATATAAACCTTCTCAATGCATTTAAAGGTATTATGGATCTACCTAACGATCATCCTAATAGTTTTTACACATTAGGAGGCATCCATTGGTATCCCGGAAACACCTATTGTGAACATCATATTCATCCATTTTTAGCATGGCATCGAGCATATATTCTTCAATTTGAAAATGCATTGCGTTCTATTAAAGGATGTGAGAATGTGACCTTACCTTATTGGGATATTTCAGATGATACATATCCAGAGATATTTTCAGAAGGCCCATTCATTGCTTCTCATCCCCAAGATAAGAAGCCAATTCCCTCTAGTTACAAACTTCCAACGAAATTTATAAAAGATTACCCTAATGAGGTAACATATGGATCAATAAAAGAAGATGGAAGTATTATTCGTAATAATGACACAGTCTATAATGAGAATAAGTGGAAATATATCAGAGACGCCAATCATGATCCAACAAATATAAACAAAGTGTATCTCGATAAAATCATTCAATTACCATTTTGGAATGCCTTTAATGGATTAAATAAAAGTGGAAACTATGTTGCTTCAGAGTCATTAATGCATGCACATGATATGATCCATAATAGCAACGGAGCAACAACTGCAAATCAGGATGTCACTGGTTTTGAACCTGTTTTTTGGTTATTCCATGCAAACTGGGATCGCTTAATGTGGCAATGGCAAAAATTACACCACACAACAAACGTGGATGATTTTAAGAAAAATGTTAAAGCCTGCGGCGATAGTACAGATTGGATAGATGGCGTTGGATTAAATAAATTGGATCCTTTTACGAAATCTTTAGGCCTTACCGTGGATAAGACCATCAATCTAAATGACATGGGAATTAACTATGTGGAGCCAGCGCTTCCACTAACTAAACCCGAAATTTTTTCTACAGATGAAGTCTCTTTACATCGCAGTGCTAATAAAGGTCAATCCAACAAAAGTGTATTTACTGTAGGCAATATGTCTTATGTGTCTCTTAGGGTTAAAGACGTAAATCGTTTAAAAATATCTGGTTCTTTTACAGTGTCCTTGTATTTAGGTGCTGAATTACTGCAAACAAGATTCTTCTTACAGGCTACAAATCCTGGGAATTGCGCAAATTGTGTAAAACAAGCACTTGTTAGCTTTGATTTTGAATTTGAAAACAAAAAACTGCAAAAAGCAGACGGGAAAGTGAAAGTCGAAATACAACTTTCACGTGAGAATGAAGATGGTAAGGGACCTGTGATTCCTTTTAAGGAAATAGGGAATCCTACTATCAATATTCGACTTATTCATTAAGTTATTGAAAAAGTTGTAGCCTTAAAAAAAAGATAAATAAATCACACAGTTAATACTATTCGTCATGAAACTTACCAATTATTTTAAGCTAATTGCCTCTCTATTTATATCTAAACTAAGCTCTATTTGCTTTGCTTCTATTGGATTGCTCCTTATATCTTGTAATCAAACAAGCACAAGTGACTATGCAGTTCTTAAAGCTCCAGTAGTATTTACACCAAACATTCCAGTAGATGTAGATCCTGAGTTACAAGAAAAACTAAAAAAAGAAGGCGATATTTACACTTTGAATGAAACCTATAACCTCTATAGCTGGCAGGCATTTATGGCCATTCATTGGCCTGTATCGAAAGATGGAACCCCAAAATCTAAATTTACAGATGAAGGCACGCCCGCTTGGATAGGTTGGAAAGAAGCCTTTCAGGTATATCGGGAAGATGGTCAAAAACCAGCCCCTTGGGGTGCTCCTAGAACAGACTTTGGACTAGATATTCCCAAAAAAATATTAGCAGATTCCGACGCTCGAATTGTTCTTTCATCAAGTACACCAACACACCCCGATAACTTTAGCAATATTGCCGACGAAACCGACCAGGCTTTTGCAGGGAAGTTATTCGACCAAAACGGCAACGTAGTGGTATACGAAGTACTTATGAATCAAATTGAGTTTGATTATGTGGTAGAGAATCAATTGTATAACATAAATGGACAGTTGAATTTTTCAAGTACCGGTGCCATTGCAGATTTTCCGGCTGGTGATTACAACACTGGATATCTAGGAGCAGTAGAAATTAAACTTGCTTGGAAGATTTTAGAAGGCACAGACATTAAGTCTCGCTATTACAAGAATAAGGGTTATGTCTATGACCAGGATAATGTTTTAGTTGAAAAAAATCTTGGGTTAATTGGAATGCATATTAGCCAAAAGACTCCAACTGGAAAGCAGTGGGTTTGGTCTACTTTTGAGCATGTAGACAATCTAGATCAGAATGTTATTAAAGTTGACGGGAAGCGCAAAGTAATTCACCCAACCCTGCGTGATCCAGACTGCGAAATTTGTCCAGCGAACTACGACGTATCTAACGGTACAACTTTTAAATTTATGGAAGACCCAAAGGGGAACTATTGGCAATTAACGGGTCAGGACAAGCAAAAACGAGATATTATTTACCCAGAACGATATTGGGCATCAGAAAAAGTACCTAAAACTCAAGCTTTTAGAATGGTAGATATACCTGTTCGTGTAAAAAACATAAATAATCAAATGCAAGCCTATTTTGCAAAAGAAGGGAGTATATGGCAGTACTATAAGCTTGTAGATACTCAGTATCCTTTAAACCAGAATGCTTTGCCAGGTCCACACGGCAATTCCAACAATACGGTTCCTGAATCTGTAGTAAACAAATCGGGCGGGGATCCAAATATTGCTTTGCTAACCAATATAACCATGGAGACCTTCTTTCAAAAAGGAAACCAGAGCGCATCGCATCTAATCGAGGGCAATCCAAAAAACCAAACTACTATTTTTGGAACCGAAAGCTGCATTGCTTGTCATTCTAGCGCTGGTATCTATAACGTTGTAAAAGGAGAAGCCAATAATAATGGACCGCAACTCTCCGGAGATTTTAGCTGGCTTTTAGGCAAAGCTAAGTACAACGATTCAATTCCGGCTCCATACCCGATTCACAAAAATAAATAAGTAGTTTAGAAATAACACCCACACTGCTGCAACCTAGCGTGATGGTTTTTTCTTCGGAATTAATTTAAACAGAAAACAGTATGAATGTAAAGTCGAAAGGTATAGACTGCAAATGCAGTTTTGATACGTCGGAAGAAACAAAGCGGAAAGATGGTAAAAAAATGAGTGTGCTAAATACTCTATCTGTAGTGTTGCTTTTCCTCTTTCCAAAATGTCCGCTCTGTTGGGCAGCCTATGCATCTCTGTTTAGTTTTATAGGATTAGAGTCAATTAGTTATAATTCTAATTGGAGTTATGTTATTCTCGGTCTATTATTAATTGGGAGCTTTTTATTACTGCGGAAACACTATTTAAATAAAGCATGGTTCAGCATTATTTTTTATGGTGTAGGGATTTCTATTTTACTTTTAACGTATTACGCAAACCTCAGTGAAACCTATTGGTTGTATATCATTTTATTTTTAATCGCGCTCAGTAATTTATCTAAACAGACCGGCCAAAAGCTCATAAAATCATTTAAACATTCTTTTTTTAGTTAGATAAAGGTACACAGCATATGAAACCTAAACAAAAACACATTCTAACGCCTTTTCTTTTTATAATTCCCGTTTTTGAGGGCGTTGATTTAATGGATATTGCAGCACCTCGCGAAATATTTGGTTGGCTAGCAAAAGATGCATCATTCCAAAGAAATGTTATTATTAAATATGTTGGTGAAATGGAAGGGACTTTTACAACGAATAATGGAGTAAAAATTACTGTTGAATCTACATTTTGTAATGCAGATATGCAGCGGCCGAACCTAATTTGGGTTCCGGGAGGCAGTCTAGACGGATTAAAAGCAATAATTACTAATCAAAACTCACCTTTTATTACATATATAAAAAGTGCAGGATTAAAAGCTGATTGGGTATGTTCTGTTTGTGAAGGAGCAATACTATTAGCTAAAACAGGTTTATTAAATGGTCATAAAATCACAACGCATTGGGCATTTGCTGATTGTTTTGGTCAGTACCCAGAGATTACGGTTGTAGCTGGACATCCACGTTATGTAAAAAGTGGCAATAGAGTTACAGGAGGCGGTATTTCTTCTGGGCTTGATGAAGCATTTTATTTAGTTGAATTAATAGCGGGAACAGAGAGTGCTAGAAATATTCAAAAAAAGATGCAGTATTATCCCAAACCACCAGTACATAGTATAATTCCTAAAACAGGATGCTGTCCATTATGAAAACGAATGCTTCTGGGATATTTTACATGCTTTTCAAATAAGAAAATCTTAAGGATATTTTCTCCAACTATTTTTATTTTAAAAAAAACAATAAACTTATTTTATTTAATAATACCCTCTAAATTAAATAATTATGAAATTACGAAATTCTTTAATAGCTGAATTAAAAAACAAATTAAAAAACCTTGGTGATCCAGAAATTTTAACAGATTGTTCGAATTCAGAAAATTATGAGAAACAAAGACTAGTCTTTAATAGAAAATTTGAATTTCGTCCTTCAATTATTATTTTTGTAGAGAATGCTAATCAAGTTAGTCAAATAGTTCTATTTGCTAATGAATATCCAACTGAAATAAAACTTCGTCTTCGATCTGGCGGACATGATCATGAAGGAGAATGTTCAGGCACAAATGTTGTTTTACTTGATTTTTCTAAATTGAGTACCATTGAAATAGTACAAAATGAAGTCTATAAACCTACTCAAGAAGCTTTTAAAAAATTAATTGTTGGGCCTGGGGCACGTTTTACGGATATTAAACCAAAACTTGATAGAGAAGATGTTGGTATTCCTCATGGTACGTGTGAAACAGTTGCTATTGCAGGTTTTACGATGGGAGGCGGTTGGGGCCCCTGGACTAGATTACACGGTATGGCTTGTGAAAGTTTAATTGGAGCTACTATTGTTTTGGCGAATGGCGATATACAAACACTCTCTTATTTAGAGGATCCTAAATCTAAAAATGGGCGCTTACTTTGGGCCTTAAGAGGTGGTGGAGGAATGAGTTATGGTATAGTCACAGAGTTAGTTTTTAAAACGTTTAAATTACCTGAAATTTCTTTTAGTTTTAATATAAAATTTAATCAGTCTTTCACAATTAAAGATTCAAAAGAAGAAATACTAATAAAAAAACCTGCAATTGAAGTATTAAAACTTTGGGAGAGTGCAATTAAACCTAATACGTATCCTGATTTAATAGGAACTAATTTAAAAATAGAAACTGCTCAATTAAGCAATAATAATTTACCCAACCCTAATGCATTTCTTAAATGTCAAATGAATGGTTATTATGGCGGAACTAAGGCTGAATTAAGGAAATTTATTGAAAAAACACTTGGAGAAGAAGTTTTAAAGGGATTGTCATTAAAACAAGATAGATTCACAGATACCAATAATGTATCTCGAAATCATAGCGATAAATATACTTGG
>JBNMOX010000113.1:0-5697 GCA_051275835.1 Patiriisocius sp. | reverse complement strand
CAGTTCATTTTCTTTTAGTTGCAGTTTAGTTTCAAGTACCTTATTCTCAAGAGCCTTATTTTTAGTTTCGGCCATATCATTATAACGAAGTAATTGCACAAAACTGACCAAGCCTGCTACCAAATACACCAAAATGATGACAAAAAAAATATTACGTGTAACCAATGACATATCATCAACCTTGTAATTTGATAATAACACAAACACAATAAAATTGATCAATAAAATTGCATACACAGAAGATATAACAGTCGCTAAGCCATAGGCAACAAAGACAACATATTTTTTAACAATAAGGTATCTTGGAATTAACAAGTAAGCAAACACGTAGGTTACAGCAATAGTTACTGGCAATAAACCAATAGAAAACCAAAAAACAAAATCGGTATCTGAACTAGCATAACTAAAAAAATACACAAAAAACAACCACACCAACACCCACAACACAATATGTAAGGGCGCAAATTTAAATTGGTTTATAGGTGCTTTCATGACTAACAAAGGTCTATAAATTTGTAGAATAATTGCTTTTTTTAAGGCAGATAACACATTTAGCTCCAGAAACAACCTAAGCAATCTGTTAGCGTACCTTTTGCATAAAAAAAGTACAAACTAGTGATCAAAAATGTTAATCGCAGTGTTAAAGCATCGATACATCGCATAAAAAAAAATCCCTCTTCCTTTACACATACTTTTGAAAAAAACCTAAAAAACACAATATGAGAATGCCTCTTTCAGAATTCATTACTAGCGGTGATTTAAAATTTATCCTTGCATTTACAATTTTCACCAGCGTAGCTTTGTATCATTTCATAAAAAAAATAAAATTAAAAAAAGATGATAACGCGATTATACAACTCAATTATCTGAATTCAAAAATTAATACTGCTATAACTTGGATGTACATTTTAAGTGGACTGTCATTACTCTTAGGATTTATGCATAGTTTCTATTTTATAGGAGAACAAGGTGGAATGGCTCCTAACTTAATCTTCAAAGGAGCTTCTTACGCACTAATAACACCCGTATTAGGAATATCCGGCGCTATTATTTGCAAAATACTTAGCGGTACATTTAATTTAAAAACTAACAATCCTGAATAAAATAAAAATACAATACACGCTAATTTTCTTTATTTTAATTTATTCATTTTGCTTTTCTCAACCTTCAAAATCTATTGCCGAAAACTTGAGACAAGCAGGTGCATTAGAAGCTGCAATTGAAGTCTATAAAAAAGATTTCTATTCCAATTCTAAAGACTGGAAGAATACATACAACTTAGCATGTGCTTATGCATTAGTGTATCAAAAAGACAGTGCGTACCAATATCTAAATATTGCTTTAAAAGAGGACACATCATTGTGGGCACTGGCAGATACAGACTTATATGCATTAATTGATGATCCGCGCTGGGCTGATATTGAAAAGAATCAAATACAACAATTTCAAGAAAAAAATCAAAAATTACAACAGCCTTTATACACCAAAAAATTATTACAAATAATCATGAAGGACCAAGCTTTAGATTATTATATTGATCAAGCTAAATCATATTTCATGAAAAAAGGGCATTTTCCACCATGGTTATATCCTTTAAACGCTATGAAAGATAAAATTGTAGAAGAAAACTACAGAACAATTACACAATTAATCGAGACCAATGGATGGCCAAAATACTCTACTGTAGGTCCTTTGGCTGCAGACGCACCATTACTTGTAATTAATCATCATAAAGATCCTGCAGTAAGAAAAAAATACGTGATGCAAATAAAAAAATCATGCATAGAAAATGAAGGTAGCTGCATGGAGTATGCAAAAATCCAAGATAGAATTCTTGTAAACGAACATAGGGATCAAATATATGGAATGCAATTTCGATATACTAATGAGCGCACTCTCGAACCATTCCCTATTAAAGATCCAGAATATGTTGATCAACGAAGAAAAGAAATAGGATTAGAACCTTTAAGAGGGTATTTAAAACGAAAAATAAATTATGATTTCATCATTAGTCAAAAAAACAAAAGAGCATCAAATTAAAAGACATAACACATAAAAAATTCAAATTATGACACACTACCCTGTAAACATTATTCAAGATGGCGGACCCATATTTATGATTCCGTTAGTACTCTTAATTGTACTAATTCTCATTCTTTTTATACTCGCCTTTATTGGTAAGAATGCCATTAACAAAACATCAAAACTGATAGGACACATTAGTTTATTTGCGATGGTATGGGGGTTTTTAGGATCTACCATTGGGCTTATTGCTGCTTTTGACGCTATTGAGGGATCTGGAGGGGTTTCTCAACCCACGATAGCCTCGGGGCTTAAAGTAGCCTTAATAACTACGTTGTTTGGCCTCTTAGCTTTTTTAATTGGTCGCGCTACTATGATTGTGCTTGCATTAAAAGACAAGGCATAAAAAAATCCCTTCTAAATATATTAAAAGAGATTGCTATTGTTGTGCTTCAGAAATAGTAAAAAAACGCTACCATTTCCGAAGTATTTATGTTTGTTATTTTTTAACAGCTGCGCGTTGCTCTCTAGCAAGTAAGGTGTTTTTTAACAACATGGCAATAGTCATAGGGCCAACACCTCCTGGCACAGGAGTAATGAAGCTTGCCTTTTTACTCACCTCATCAAAATCTACATCTCCTACAATTCTATACCCTTTAGGTCTAGATTCATCTTCTACACGAGTTATTCCAACATCAATAATTACAGCACCATCTTTTACCATTTCGGCTTTCAAAAAATTAGGCACTCCTAGAGCTGAAATCACGATATCTGCCTGACTGGTGATTTGTGTAATATTTTTTGTGTTGCTATGTGTTAAAGTTACCGTACTATTTCCTGGCCATCCTTTACGGCTCATCAAAATACTCATAGGCCTTCCCACAATATGACTTCTACCAATAACTACGGTATGTTTTCCTTTGGTATCTACGTTATAACGTTCTAATAATTCTAAAATTCCGAAAGGGGTTGCAGGAATAAACGTTGACATATCTAGTGCCATACGTCCAAAATTTTCTGGGTGAAAACCATCTACATCTTTACTAGGATCTACAGCCATTAAAACACGTTGTGTATTAATTTGAGGAGGTAATGGTAATTGAATAATAAAGCCATCAATATGATCATTTTGATTTAATTCTTCAATCTTATCTAGTAATTCAATCTCACTTGTAGTATGAGACATACGCACCATAGTAGATTCAAAACCAACACGCTCGCATGAACGAACCTTACTTCCTACATAAGTCAAACTCGCACCATCATCACCAACAATTACAGCAGCTAGATGAGGCACTTTTTCGCCACCATCTTTCATCTTTTGAACTTCTGCAGCGATTTCATTTTTTATGTCGTTTGATACTTTTTTGCCATCTAAGATTGTCATACTGCTCATTTTTAATTTTTTTATTCGTGCTTTTTTTAAGACATTTTCCCCATCATTTGCATCATCTTCTTACCACCTCCACCTTGCATCATCTTCATCATTTTACTCATCTGGTCAAATTGTTTTAACAACTGGTTAATTTGCTGCACAGAAGTACCACTACCTTTTGCAATCCGTTTTTTACGACTTGCATTAATAGTAGCAGGCACACTACGTTCACCAGGTGTCATTGAATGGATAATAGCTTCAATATGTACAAAAGCGTCATCATCTATATCTACATCTTTTAAGGCTTTTCCAGCACCTGGTATCATCCCTACCAAGTCTTTCATACTACCCATTTTCTTTACTTGATTGATTTGTTTTAAGAAATCATCAAAACCAAATTGATTTTTAGCAATCTTCTTTTGTAGTTTCCTTGCTTCTTCTTCATCAAATTGCTCTTGGGCTCTTTCTACTAAGGAGATAACATCTCCCATCCCCAAGATTCTATCTGCCATACGGTCTGGATAGAACACATCAATAGCATCCATCTTTTCGCCTGTACCAATAAACTTAATAGGTTTGTTTACCACACTCTTAATTGAGATGGCAGCACCACCACGGGTATCACCGTCTAATTTGGTAAGGATAACTCCATCAAAATTTAATCTATCATTAAAAGCTTTAGCAGTATTTACTGCATCTTGCCCCGTCATAGAATCTACTACAAATAAAGTTTCGTCTGGAGAAATTGCTTTGTGTATATTTTCAATCTCCTGCATCATCGCATCATCTACAGCCAAACGTCCTGCTGTATCGACAATCACCACATTATACCCATTTGCTTTTGCATGTGCAACAGCCTTGGTAGCAATATTCACAGGATCCATATTCCCTTCATCACTAAATACCTCAACCCCTATTTGATCACCAACAACATGCAATTGATTGATGGCGGCTGGACGATATACATCACAGGCAACCAACAAAGGATTTTTGCTTTTCTTTGTTTTTAAATAGTTGGCTAGTTTACCAGAAAAAGTAGTTTTACCACTACCCTGCAAACCAGACATTAAAATAACACTTGGCGATCCTTTTAAGTTAATACCAGTGGCATCACCACCCATTAACTGTGTCAACTCATCTTTTACCAACTTCACCATTAACTGGCCTGGTTGTAACGTAGTCAATACATTTTGCCCTAATGCCTTTTCTTTTACCGTATTGGTAAAGTCTTTGGCTATTTTAAAATTAACATCGGCATCTAATAAAGCACGACGTACTTCTTTTAAAGTTTCGGCAACATTAACTTCGGTGATGCTTCCATGTCCTTTGAGGACGTGAAGCGCTTTATCTAACTTATCACTTAAATTATCGAACATAGGGTATTCATTTTAGGCAAAATCTTTCTTGAAAATCGCAAAAGATTGGAGCGCAAATATACTAATTGATTAGGGAGTTTCAAAGTAGGCAGGCTAATAAAAAGATGATTTTTTTATGCTGTAATTTTAAAATAATCTGATCTCAAAATAATGACAAAATCAACCTCATAGCCCAAAACCAAAGCACATAATTGTATCTTGTCAAGAATTGGCAATTGAATAAATTAAATTCAATAGACATACTTAATCATCAAACTATGAAAAATCTCATTACACTTCTTACCCTAGCATTGTTTATTTCAATTGGATATTTGCAAGCACAGACTACAGTTATTCATGCTGGAACTTTGCTCGCTATTCCTGGAGAATCACCAAAAACGCAACAAACAATCATTATTGAAAATGGGAAAATCAAAGAAGTGCGTGCTGGGTATTTACAAGCTTCACATTTAGGATTAGAGAGCCCAGAAATAACGCTTATTGATTTAAAAGACAAATTTGTAATGCCAGGTTTTATAGATATGCATACACATATTACAGGAGAACGTGATCCAAGTGCAAACCCATATGAATGGACAACACTTGAAGAAGCAGATGCCGCCTATAAAGCTATTCCTTATGCAGAAATAACCCTTATGTCGGGCTTTACCACAGTACGTAATTTAGGAGGCGACCCTCATATCATGAATGCTCTAAAAAGAGCCATTAGCAAGAACCTTATTGTGGGTCCTACCATTATAGCTTCTAATGGAGCAGTCTCGGCCACAGGTGGACATGGAGATTTTCATGGCTATAATGATGGAATTCTAGAAATGGTTGGCCAAGATGTAAGCATTTGTGATGGTAGTGATGATTGTAGAAGAGCTGTGAGAGCCTTGGTGAAATCTGGGGCAGATGTTATTAAAATTACTGCTACAGGTGGAG
>JBNMOX010000112.1:0-5705 GCA_051275835.1 Patiriisocius sp. | reverse complement strand
TATTCCTCAGCTACGCGTGTAAAACCTACATAATCGTGTGTAGAACAAAACACATCATTTTCTTGGGTTTTATTGTTCTTCAATTCTTCTGATGTAATCAACCTAAATGTTCCATTCTCACCAAAATATTTTCCAAACTTGTCCATGGCTTGACGGTTAATAGCATCATTACCAGTCATCGCCAATAAATAGCCCATATCACTTAACTCAATATTGTCTATTAAAGTATCACTATATATGTTTGCAGACAAGGCATCAATACCCAACTCTTTTGCTTTTTCAACATTGGCTCTATTGCTATCGACTAATACCACATGTCTATCATTTTTTTGAAGATATGCCGCTATTACTCGAGATACTCTGGAGCCGCCCACAATCATAATTCCTTCGCTCTTTTTCAAGAAAACGCCTAATAAAGAAGCAACCATTCTTGCGGTGGTAGCGTTTAATAATACCGTAACCAATACCAGTCCAAAAACAAGTGGCGTAATATACTCTGCGCCAGGAACGTGAAGCTCTACGAGCTTTGTTCCAAACAGGGATGCAATACCTGCTGCTACAATTCCGCGTGGACCCACCCAGCTAATAAATAATTTTTCATTGAGGCTAAGATCCGAGTTTATGGTGCTTAAGAAAACGCCAAGAGGCCTTATAATAAAAATAATGATTGCAAACAATATTGCTGTTTTCCAGTTATAAATTAACAGTAAATCTTCAATACTAATATTAGCAGAGAGTAAAATAAACAAGATAGAAATAAGCAATACGCTTAACGATTCTTTAAAATAAAGTAGTTCTTTGAGGTTGGGCAGGTCGCTATTTCCTAAATACATCCCCATAACCACGACAGCTAATAAGCCAGACTCGTGTGCAAACAAATCACTTAGCACAAATATGAGGAGCACCATGGATAGCGACGCAACATTTAACAAGTAATGAGGAATTACTTTACGCTTTACAGCGTGATACATAGCAAAGCCTCCCGCTAATCCAAAAGCAAAGCCAATAACAATAATTTTTCCAAACTCAAGTAAAGCGTGTTTCGTATAACTTCCGTTTGCAACATGTCCCTCGGCCGCTATTTGTTCAAGCCCCTCTGTAGGAACGTTCACGCTTATAAAACCAAAAACCAAAACTGCCACTAAGGCTCCAATAGGGTCAATTAGAATTCCTTCCCACTTTAACACCGCTGAAACATCTTTTCGTAAGGGTATATTCCTCAAAATAGGTGTAATTACGGTTGGCCCCGTAACAATAATAAGCCCCGAAAATAAAAAAGAAATTTTCCAATCTAGGCCAAAAACATAATGGGCTACCAGTCCTGCCCCAAAAAAAGTAACCATTGAACCTAAACTAATCAACCTTCCAATAACGCCGCCTACTTTTTTTATCTCGCCCATTTTTAGGGTCAATCCACCTTCAAAAAGTATAATCCCTATAGCTAAAGACACAAAATAAAACAAACTTTCTCCAGGGAAAAACCCCTCATCACCATTCCAAATTGGTTGAATCCATTGTGAGCCGTCTTCAGAGTAAAAAGTGGATAGTGGCCCCACAGCAAGACCGATCAAAATTAATGGCAAAATCGCCGGAATTTTAACTTTCCAAGCAATCCATTGTGCAAAAATTCCTAAAATGATAATTCCAGCAAGTTCTAACATAGCTATATATTTATATGCAAAGTAGAAAGATCCCTTGAAACGTTAACGTTATTTAAGGATTATTTAAAGGTTTTAAGCCTGTAGCTCTCAATATTAATTTCTGAGATTTTAAAAAAAGTGTATCTTTCCCTTTCAACTTAAAAAAGACCATTGTGTCCAATCTATAACATTTCAGAAAACACCCTATTGAACCAAAAAAAGTTTCATACTATTGGGATTGGAGTTACATTTTCCCCCAACTTAAAAGCAAATATTTATGAAGGCGCTCGTCTTGCATTGTTGTTTAAGGCTAGGCTAGTATTAATCCATGTTGGAGAAGCTTCCATAGAAAAAAAAGAGAAATTTGAATCTTGTTTAGCTCATTTTTTAACAGACGGACTTATTGTTTCTATTGTCTTTAAGCCAGGAGAACCGGTTAGTGCCATCTTAGAGAGCGTAAAAGAAAACAACATTGATTTATTAATTCTTGGAGCCTTACAGCGAGAGAATTTTCTTAAATACTATATTGGTTCTATCGCTAGAAAAATTACAAGACAAGCAACCTGCTCTGTTATGTTGTTGATCAATCCTTCTATTGAACGTGTGCATTGTAAACATGTTGTTGTAAATGGTCTCGAAGACCCTAGAACACCTGTAACAATAAGCGCTGCTTTTTTTGTAGCTACCGCACTAGAAAGTGAAAAAATCACCATTGTAGAGGAAGTTTCTCATACAGAGGTAGGTACGGTAGAAGATGATAAGTCCTTACGAAAAACAAAACTACTTAAAGAAAAAATTAGTCGCCGTGAGGATTCTAGAATTCAAAAAATACTAGAAGAAATTCCAGAAAAATACAAAGACAAAAAACTCATTGCAACACAGCCTATTTTTGGAAAAAGAGGTTATTCTATAGGGCATTATGCAGAGGTAGTGCGTGCAGATTTATTGGTTATGAATGCGCCTAAAGCTTCTGGGTTTTGGGATCGATTATTTCCTCATGACATAGAGCATATTTTAACAGAGTTACCCACAGATATTCTAATTGTACAATGAGTCCAAAAAAAAAGAACATCTTTGGTTTTTTTAAGGAACTCCCTAAGAACATTTTTTCTGGGTTTGTTGTAAGCTTAATTGCATTACCACTAGGCCTAGGCCTTGCTATGGCTAGTGAGGCACCACCTATTGCAGGTATTATTACGGCTGTTATTGGTGGTTTATTAGTTTCCATTTTAGGAGGAAGTCATGTTACTATTTCAGGGCCTGGAAATGGTTTGGTAGGTGTATTGTTGGTTGCCATTACAACATTAGGACTTGAAGGAGCCTATGCTGCCATTATTTGTTCTGGTGCTTTATTGACCTTGCTTGGTTTTTTACGCATGGGAAAATTAGCAGACTTTTTTCCATCCTCGGCCATTCAAGGCATGTTGGCAGCCATTGGGCTTATCATACTAGGAAAGCAATTTCATATCATGCTTGGGAATAAACTTTCTTTAGAAGGAAGTCTTTCATATTTACTTGCTATTCCAGAAACAATTAAAAGTGTCTTTTACTATGCAGACAAAGGGCTTACTTATGCTGCTGTTTCGGGTGTTCTAGCATTGGCTATTATGGTGTTTTATTCCAAAATAAGAAACAAATACCTACAGCTGATCCCTGCTCCTATGTGGATTGTTTTGCTATCTATAGGGTTTAGTTATTACTATGAGATTATCTTACAACAACCCAATCCCATAAACGCTGCCTACATGATTTCTGGAATTCCTGCAGCCCATGAAATTATTGCAGACATCCCAGTTCCAAATTTTAGTAGTATTGGAAGTTTTCCTTTTTGGACCAGTGTATTAGCATTAACCCTTGTAGCGAGTATAGAATCTTTATTAAGTATTAAGGCGGTAGACAAGTTAGACCCTCAAAAAAGGCGTAGCAATGTAAATAGAGACCTAAAAGCATTGGGGCTAGCAACTATAGGAAGTGGTTTTTTGGGAGGCCTTAATGTAGTAACCGTTATTGCAAGAAGCTCTATAAATGTAAATAATGGAGGAAGCAACAGAAGTTCTAATTTTATGCATGCCCTATTTTTAGTGATTTTTATCGTTTTATTTAGTACGCAATTAACGCGTATTCCATTGCCAGCATTAATGGCTATTTTGGTGTATACGGGGTATAAGCTAGCGTCGCCAAACCTAATTCGTAAGATATCTTCTGTTGGAAAAGAACAGTTGCTTATTTTCTTCACTACGCTACTAGTCACCCTATTTGTTGATTTAATTACTGGAATTATTGCTGGTCTTATTATTACTTTTATAATCCATGTCCTCATTAATAAAGGTGCTGGTGTGTTTTTTAGAAATTTCCTAAAGCCCAATGTGCTTATGTTTCAGGAAAAAGAAAATAATAACTATTATGTAAGTGTAAAGCACTTTTGCAGTTTTCTAAATTTTTATAAACTCAAGCAAAAACTAGAAGACATTCCAGAAGATGAAGATGTCGTTGTTGATTTCTCCATGTGCCAGTTTGTAGATCATACCGTGATGGAAAACGTAAATGGATATCAAGATGTATTTAGCAAACGAGGAGGGCATTTTGAAGTCATTGGTCTAGATTTACACGGTACAGATAGCGAGCACCCTTTTGCCTTAAGGAAATTAATTCCAGGCTTAACAAAGCGAAGTGGGGCTTTAACAAAGAGGCAACTTACATTGCAAGACATTGCAAAAGATTTTACCCTGCACTATGAAGCTGGAAGATCTCAAGACATGCGCTTTTTGGATGGTTTTAGAGACTTCAATACCAAACAAATTGAACGCATATACAACCGCCTGTTTAATACAGAAAACACCTTTAAGTTATTCGACATAAATTATTCTGAAGGAGAATTTATTGCCAAAGAAGACGTGCGTACCACGATGTTGCATATTAAGCTAAACACAAGTATCCCAAAGTTTACTTTAGACCGAGAAGGGTTCTTCGAGAAAGTATCTGTTTTTGCTGGTTTTAAAGATATTCCTATTAAAAATCATAGTGATTTTAGTAACCGATTTTATTTGCGAGGGGAAGATTCTTTTGCCATACAAAAATTTTTCACAGACAAACTGGTTCTCTTTTTTGAGAGTAACCCTTATTATCATATCGAGTCTAATGGTGAGGCGATTTTAATTTACAGCAAGGAACGTATTGCTGGAATCAAAGAAATTAAAAACCTTCATGATTTTGGAAAACGATTGCAAGAAGTATTATTTACCTGTACCGAAGGTTTTGTCTAGTTTCTTAATAAAAACATAAGGTGTTTCGGCAAACCCCTCCCTTTTTGTATTTTGCAAAGCTATGACATTACACCCTATAGAATCCGGGAATTTTAAGTTGGATGGCGGCGCCATGTTTGGGGTCGTTCCTAAAACATTATGGACCAGAACCAACCCAGCAG
Organism: Patiriisocius sp.; assembly: GCA_051275835.1. Lineage (GTDB taxonomy): Bacteria > Bacteroidota > Bacteroidia > Flavobacteriales > Flavobacteriaceae > Patiriisocius. Next base: position 641 of record JBNMOX010000112.1, on the reverse strand, counting down.
ATAGCAATAATATGATTGATATCGCGGCTCGTTGCTTATTGATTGAAAATGGCGATACGCTTACATTAATTGATACAGGGATGGGTGATAAACAATCTGAAAAGTTCTTTGGTTACTACCATCAATGGGGAGACTATACGCTAGATTCTTCTTTAAAAAACGCTGGATTTCACAGAGATGACATTACCGATGTTTTTATGACACACCTGCATTTTGATCATTGTGGAGGTAGTGTGCAATGGAGCAAAAACAAGACCGGTTACGAACCCGCCTTCAAAAATGCAACTTTTTGGAGCAATGAAAATCATTGGAAATGGGCAACAAAACCCAATCGTCGTGAAAAAGCCTCTTTTCTAAAAGAAAACATTTTACCCATGCAAGAAAGCGGGCAACTACAGTTTGTAGAAGGCCCCAGTAGTAGTCTTTCCAAAGCCAGTAACATCGATGATTTTTCTAAAACCTCAGCATTAGATTTTGGTGTCTTTTTTGCAGATGGACACACAGAAAAACAAATGCTCCCCATGTTGCAATACAAGGGCAAAACCATTGTTTTTATGGCAGACTTATTACCCACAGCTGGTCACTTACCTCTGCCCTTTGTAATGGGGTATGATACTAGGCCACTACTTACTTTGTCAGAA